>CAIKZV010000563.1 GCA_903831925.1 uncultured Burkholderiales bacterium | reverse complement strand
GTCGCTATGTGATCGTCGGCGCTTTCCTGGTGGCAGCGGTGCTCACGCCACCCGATGTGCTCTCGCAGTTCATGCTCGCGATTCCGCTCATCCTGCTCTACGAGCTCGGCATCTGGCTGTCGGGTTTCATCACCGCGCGCAGCAAGGCGCCGGTGGCTGAAGACGAGGCCGCAGCGGCCAGCCCCGGTGATTCGTCACCGGGCTCGTCGTCCTGAAAGCCGCCGAGCTGAGCTGAGCTGACGAGCTCAGTTCTTCAGCTCAGCTTCCCAACTCAGCTTTCCTTCGAGCTGCCGCTGAGCTTTGACGCGAAACGCCGCATGCCGCCCAGCCACCGATCGTAGTCCTTGGCCTTGCGTTCGAAATAGGTCAGCACCTGCGGATGCGGCAGGATCAGGAAGGTCTCGGCGTCCATCCCCTCGACCACGCAGTCGGCCAGCGCCTGCGCCGAGATGACGCCGTCGTTGGCGGCCGCAGCCGACCCGGCGCGACCGGCGATCATCGGTGTCTCGACCGCCTGCGGGCACAGGACCGAAACCCGGATGCCGTCGTTGCCATGTCGGATCGACAGATATTCGGCCAGCGCGATCGCGGCATGCTTGCTCACCGCATAGGTGGCCGACGGCAGCGAGGTCAGCAGACCGGCGGCCGAGGCGGTATTGAGCAGATAGCCTTCGCCGCGCGCCTTCATGCCCGGCACGACAGCCCGCGCTGCATAGACATGCGCCATCACATGGACCTGCCAGTTGAGGTTCCAGTGGGCGTCCGGCGAACCCTCGTCGCCGTCGCGGATCAGCCCGGCATTCGAGCAGAACACATCGATCGGGCCGAAACGCTTTTCGGTGGCGGCCACCAGCGCCTGCACCTGCGCCTCGTCGCCGACATCACAGGCAAAGGCCATGGCAGGCACGGCCGGTCGGCCGGCTTCGCCGCTGCTCAGGCGGGCGGCCAGCGCATCGAGCGCGCCAGACTGCGCCGGCAGATCGGCCAGGATCAGCGCGCGCGGTCGCTCGGCGGCAAATCGCAATGCCAGAGCCGCGCCGATGCCGCTTGCGGCACCGGTAATCACGATTGTCCGATCGTTCAGTTTCATGTTGTCTCCTGCGCAGGGGCCGCACCTGCGTTGGCGCGGCTCGTTGTGAATCTGCGCAGCTTAGCCGATCGGCTCAGCGCTGCTGAAGCGTCGACAGGTAGTCGGTCAGCGCGAGGATGCGCCCGCGCACCGTCCATTCGCTCGGAAACGGCATGCCTCGCATCTGGTAGTCCGACTGCTCGCGATAGACATTGCCCCAGATCGGCATCTCGCGCGTGCCGTGCGGACCCGGTTCGGCGCTGGCGCGTCCGTCGATGAGTTCGGCGACCGCGTCCTTCGGAAACACCCCGCCGTTGCGCCGCGCAAGGCCGGTCAGATCGGCGGGGACACGCGCCAGAAAGGGCCGCATCGGACCCCCGCCGCGCGCGTCGATGCCATGGCAGATTGCGCAGTTCGTTTCGAACTCATGGCGTCCCAGTTCGGCGCCGGTGACGGTCTGCGCCGATGCCGGCTGCGGCAGGCTCGTCGACAGTGCCGACCCGATGGCCAGCGCGAGTGCCAGCGCCCGATGGCGGCGGCCTGGACGCGGACGCGCGGGTGAGGGCCGCGGGGCATGCGATGGGAGAGACGACACGATGAATAGGGCGGTCATGGCGGTTTTAGTGCGGTCTCAGAGCGGTATCAGGTCGGTTGATGGGCGCAGCAGGCTCGGTTAATAAAACGGCATTCTGATCCGCGCAGGATCGGGCAATCCGGGTCGAGTCTGATGCTGCGGCGATCCGGTGCATTGACCCCGATCAAAGGCAGGGCGATTCGGGCTGCGGGGTAAGATCCCGGGATCGATCCGCGGCTTGCCTGATCGACACATCAACCATCCGGCCGACCCCTCAATCCGCTGTGGGTCTGCTGCAGGAGAATCGCCCGATGAACGCGCCCACAGAAGGCCTGCGCCTGATCTCCAGTCTGAACGATCGCTACCTGGCGACCGAGGGCTGGCTCTATATGACCGGCATTCAGGCGCTGGTGCGATTGCCGATTCAGCAGCGGCTGCGCGATGCGGCGGCGGGCCTCAATACCGGCGGCTATATCTCGGGCTATCGCGGCTCGCCGATGGGCCGCTACGACCTTGAGCTGTGGGGTGCGCAGGCCCAGCTCGATCAGCACAATGTGGTGTTTCGCCCGGCGGTCAATGAAGACCTGGCTGCCACCGCGATCTGGGGCGCGCAATACGTCGGCGTCTTTCCCGGGGCCACGGTCGATGGTGTCTTCGGCATCTGGTACGGCAAAGGGCCGGGCGTCGACCGCTCTGGCGATCCGTTTCGCCACGCCAATCTGGCCGGCACCTCACCCCACGGCGGCGTGCTCGCGATTGCCGGCGATGACCATGGCGCCAAGTCATCAACCGTCGCCAATTATTCCGACCTGAACTTCGTGGCCGCCGGCATTCCGCTGCTCTATCCGAGCAATGCCCAGGAGCTGCTCGACTTCGGTCTGCACGGCATTGCGATGAGCCGCTATTCGGGCTGCTGGTCGGGCATGAAGGTGGTGACCGACGTGGTCGAAGGCGGCGGTTCGGTCCATGTCTCGCCCGATTCGCCTGAGATCATCGAGCCGCCCGAGTTGCCGATGCCAGACGGTGGCGTGCATACCCGGTCCTATGATTCGGCGCTGCCTCAGGAAGACCGGCTCTATCACCACAAGCTGCATCGCGCGGTGGCCTACGCACGGGCCAACCGGCTCAATGTCATCGGCGGCGCCGGGCAGGGCGCGCGGATCGGCGTGGTGGCGGCCGGCAAGGCCTGGCAGGATCTGCAGCAGGCCTTCGTGGCACTCGAGCTCGATGCGGCGCGTCTCGAGCAGCTCGGCATCCGCACCCTGAAGGTCGGCATGGTCTGGCCGCTTGAGCCGGGCATTGCGCGCGAGTTTGCCGCTGGCCTGTCGCAGGTGCTGGTGGTCGAGGAAAAACGACCTCTGCTCGAAGACCAGCTGCGCTCGGTGCTCTACCGGATGGCCGATGCGCCGGCGATCATCGGCAAGCATGCCGGCGGCCCGCAGTTTGCGGCCGAGCGCGGCGACGCGGTGTTTCCGAATGCCGGCGAGATCACGCCGGCGATGGTGGCGCGCGCGCTCGTGGCTTGCCTGCGCCGCGACGACGCAAGCTGCCCGATCGGGCAGCCCGAGCCCGCCGCCGGTGCTCAGCCGGGAGCCAACGCTGGTGCGCCCTCGCTGATCCGGGCGCCGAGCTTCTGTTCCGGCTGCCCGCATGGCCGATCCACCAAGGTGCCCGATGGCAGCCGGGCGCTCGCCGGCATCGGCTGCCACACCATGGCGATGTTCCTCGATCCGACCACCACCACCACGGTCTCGCACATGGGTGGCGAGGGCGCGATGTGGCTCGGTCAGCAGCCGTTTACCACCGAGAAGCATGTCTTTGCCAACATGGGCGACGGCACCTATTTCCATTCGGGTTTCCTGGCGGTCAGGCAGGCGGTGGCCGCGCATGCGCCGATCACCTACAAGCTGCTCTACAACGGCTTCGTGTCGATGACCGGCGGCCAGGCAATCGATGGCGAACTGACGATTCCGGGCACGATCGGCGAGCTGGCCGCTGAAGGCGTCAAGAAGATCGCGCTGGTGAGCGACGATCCCGGAAAATGGCAGGACACGAGCTTTCCGGCCGGGGTGAGCGTGCACCACCGCTCCGAGCTCGATGCCGTCCAGCGCGAGCTGCGCGAATACGCCGACGTGTCGGTGATCGTCTACGACCAGCCTTGCGCGACCG
>CAIKZV010000562.1 GCA_903831925.1 uncultured Burkholderiales bacterium | reverse complement strand
GGCTTTTATGTGCTCAAAAAGCCGAAGGCCGGGCATCACGAGGTTTTCGACAGCGGCTTTTATCGGCGCCTGCGCGCGCTGATCGAGACGTGCATGCGCTTTCGCTGGATCACGATCGCGGTCACGCTGGGTCTGTTTGCGCTGGGCATCGTCGGCATGAAGTTCACCGAAAAACAATTTTTTCCTTCATCCGATCGTGCCGAGATTCTGGTCGAGATGTGGCTGCCCGAAGGGTCGTCCTTCAAGGCCACCGACGAGCAGGCCCGCCGTTTCGAGACACTGCTGGCCGGCGACCCGGATATCGCCACCTTCGCCGGCTATGTCGGCAACGGCTCGCCGCGCTATTACCTCTCCCTCGACCAGCAGCTTTTTCGCAGCAATTTCGTCCAGTTCGTGATCCTGACGCGCGATGTCGCCGGCCGCGACCGCGTGCTGCCAAAGCTGCGCGCGCAGTTGGCGGATCAGTTTCCGGGCGTGCGGGCCCGTGCTTTTCGCACGCCGCTTGGGCCGCCTGTGGCTTATCCGATCCAGTTCCGGGTGATTGGCCCAGATGCCGGACGCCTCAAGCAGATCGGCGAGCAGGTCGCCGAGATCATCCGCGCCGAGCCGACCACCATCGATACACACGCCGACTGGGGCGATCGCGCGCCCGCCCTGCGCATTGATGTCGATCAGGACAAGGCGCGCATCATCGGACTGTCGAGTGCGCAGATCGCCCGCTCGATCGGCGGCGCGGTCACCGGCGCCACGATCGGCACCTATCGCGAACGCGACAAACTGATTGAGGTCGTCCTGCGCGCCCCCGATGCCGAGCGATTGAGCCTTGGCAATATCGGCAATCTGCAGATCCAGACCTCGCTCGGCAAATCAGTGCCGCTGTCGCAGATCGCCACGATTCGGGAGGTGATGGAAGAGCCGATCATCTGGCGACGCAGCCGAGAGCTTGCGCTGACCGTGCGCGCCGACCTGGTCGAGGGGGTGCAGGCGCCCGATATCGCAATGGCGATCGACCCGCGCCTGGCCTCGATTCGCGACAGCCTGCCACCCGGCTATCGGATCGAAGCGGGCGGGCCGTTCGAGGACAACCTCAAGGCGCAGGCGTCGATCGGTGCGGGTTTGCCGATGATGCTGGCGATCGTCGTGGCCCTGCTGATGATCCAGCTGCAACGCTTTTCGCTCACCTTCATGGTGCTGGTGACCGCGCCGCTTGGCATCATCGGTGTGGCTGCGGCGCTGCTTGCCTCCGGGCGCCCCTTCGGCTTTGTGGCGCTGCTCGGAACACTGGCCTTGGGCGGGATGATCATGCGCAACACCGTGATCCTGGTCGATCAGATCCGCCAGTATCAGGCCGACGGGCATGGTGTCTGGGAGTCGGTGCGCGAGTCGGCAGTGCGCCGGTTTCGCCCGATTCTGCTGACTGCTGCGGCAGCGGTCCTGGCCATGGTGCCGCTGTCGCGCGACGTGCTCTGGGGGCCAATGGCCTTTGCGATCATGGGCGGACTGATTGTCGCGACCATCATGACGGTCCTGTTCGTGCCGGCGCTCTACGTGGCCTGGTATCGGGTCAGACCCGATTCGGCATTGCCGGCGCGATGACGGTTTGAAGGCGGCTTTGTTGATTGGCTGAGGCGACCGACTGAGCGCCGGCCGTCTGATGGCGGTGCTCGCTTCGACCTTCCCCACGGGTCACTGGCTGCCTTCGTCTACAATGACAGGTTGACGGAGCACCGGTGCTCCTGCGCGGCCGTGGCGGAATTGGTAGACGCACCAGGTTTAGGTCCTGGCGCCGCAAGGTGTGAAGGTTCGAGTCCTTTCGGCCGCACCAGCTGGCAGCAAGCCTTCTGCCCCCAGATGGTCATCCTGCAGGCGCCTGATGCCCGGTCCCACTTTATTTTGCCGAACTACTTTGCCGAACACGATTGGATAACGACAAGATGGCCACTCAACTGGAATCGACTGGCGCTCTCGAGCGTCGCCTCAGCCTCTCGGTCTCTCTGGCCGACGTCGGCCAGCAGGTCGAACGCAAATTGCGCGACATGGCGCGCTCGGTCCGCATGCCCGGCTTTCGGCCGGGCAAAGTACCGATGAAAATGATCGAGCAGTCTTATGGTGCTCAGGCTCAGGGCGAAGTGCTCGGTGATGCGGTCTCCAAGGCCTTCAGCGACGCGGTCGCCGAGCATGGCCTGCGCGTGGCCGGCCAGCCTCAGATCGATGTGCGTGAAGGGGCCGAAGAGGGTATGGCCGGTTTTTCGGCGACCTTCGAGGTCTATCCCGAGGTGGTTCTCGGCGATGTGTCCACCCTCTCGTTCGAGCGCAAGACCTGCGAAATCGGTGATGCCGAAATCGACAAGACCATCGAGATCCTGCGCAAGCAGCGCACCCTGTGGGATGAGGCCGCCACGGTCGCGGCCGATGGTGATCGGGTGACGATCGACTTCGCCGGCACCCTCGAGGGTGTTGCGTTCAACGGCGGCTCGGCCACCGATTTCCCGTTTGTGCTCGGCGAAGGTCGCATGCTGACCGACTTCGAGACCGGTGTGCGCGGTGCTGCGGCTGGCGCAACCGTGACCTTTCCAGTTGCGTTTCCGGCCGATTATTCAGCCCCCGACCTCGCCGGCAAGACCGCTCAGTTCGAGGTGACGGTTCGCAAGGTCGAGTCCCCGCGACTGCCGGCACTCGATGCCGATTTCGCCGTGGCGCTGGGCGTGGCCGACGGCGACCTCGACAAACTGCGCAGCGATGTGCGTGGCAATCTCGAGCGTGAAGTCACTCAGCGGCTGGCCAACCTCAACAAGACCGCGGTCATGGAAGCGCTGCCGAAACTGGCCGAATTCGAGGTGCCCAAGGCGCTGGCCCAGTCCGAATCCGAGGTCCTTGCCGAGCGTGCCAAGGCCGACTTCAAGCAGCGCGGCATGGATGTTGCCAACATGCCGATTCCGCCCGACGCGTTCATCGAGGCGGCCACCAAGCGGGTGCGTCTTGGCCTGATCGTCGGCGAGATCGTCAAGGGCAGCGCGCTTGCGGCCAAGCCCGATCAGCTGCGCAAGCGCATCGAGGAGTTTGCGCAGTCCTATGAAAATCCCGGTGAAGTGATTCGATGGTACTTCAGCGACCGTGAGCGTCTGGCAGAAGTCGAGGCGATGGTGGTCGAGCAAAATGTTGTCGACTGGGCGCTGTCCAAGGCAAGCGTGACCGACAAGTCGGTGAGCTTTGACGAACTGATGGCCGCAAACGGCTGAACACAAGGAGACGACGATGACTTTCAACAGCCTGGTCGAAGATCTGGTCAATGCTCAGCTGTCCCAGGCCCCGCGTGGCCTGGGCATGGTGCCCATCGTGATCGAGCAAAGTGGCCGCGGCGAGCGTGCCTACGACATCTATTCGCGGCTGCTGCGCGAGCGGGTGATCTTCCTGGTCGGTCCGGTCATGGATCAGACTGCCAATCTGGTCGTCGCCCAGCTGCTCTTTCTCGAGTCGGAGAATCCCGACACGGACATCAGTCTCTATATCAATTCGCCAGGCGGATCGGTCTCGGCCGGGCT
>CAIKZV010000561.1 GCA_903831925.1 uncultured Burkholderiales bacterium | reverse complement strand
GTATGGCTCCTATCGCAAGCCGCGCGAACTGATCTGGATCTTCGGCTGCCTCATCTTCCTGGTTCTGATGGCCGAGGCGTTCTTCGGCTACCTGCTCCCCTGGGGCCAGATGTCCTACTGGGGCGCTCAGGTCATCGTGAACCTGTTCTCGGCGATCCCCTTCATCGGTCCCGAACTGTCGCTCTGGATTCGCGGCGATTACGTTGTGGGTGATGCGACGCTCAACCGCTTCTTCGCCTTCCATGTCATCGCGATCCCGCTGGTGCTGCTGGGCCTGGTGACCGCGCACATCATCGCGCTGCATGAAGTCGGCTCCAACAACCCCGATGGTGTCGAGATCAAGGCCAAGAAAAATGCCGCCGGCATTCCGCTTGACGGCATTCCTTTCCATCCCTACTACACCGTTCACGACATCATGGGTGTCTCGGTGTTCCTGCTGGCGTTCTCGGCGGTGATCTTCTTTGCTCCGGAGATGGGTGGCTATTTCCTCGAGTACAACAACTTCGTTCCGGCCGATCCGCTCAAGACGCCTGCCCATATCGCACCGGTCTGGTACTTCACGCCGTATTACTCGATCCTGCGTGCCATTACCTCCGACTTCATCTTGTGGGGTCTGACCCCCTTCCTGCTGATCTTCCTGGCAGTGGTCTGGATGAGTCGCGGCACAAAGGCTTTGTCCAAGCTGATCGCCACGCTTGCGGTGGGCGCCATGCTGGTGGGCTTTCTGGTGCTCGACGCGAAGTTCTGGGGCGTGGTGGCGATGGGCGCCTCGGTCATGATCTTCTTTTCGATGCCCTGGATCGACAACAGCAAGGTCAAGTCGATCCGCTACCGTCCCGATTGGCATAAATACATTTACGCCGCGTTTGTCGTTGTGTTTCTGGTGCTCGGCTATACCGGCGTGCAGCCGCCGTCGCCGGTGGGTCAGGTGATCGCACAGGCCGGGACGCTGCTTTACTTTGCGTTCTTCCTGTTCATGCCGTGGTGGAGCGAAATGGGCGAATTCAAGCCCGTGCCCGATCGCGTCACGTTTGCGGCGCATTGAGCCCGCGCACCGAGACAAGACCCGACTGAACTGGACCTTGCCATGACGCATCCGATTTTCCGAATTGTTTCCCGAAGTGTTTCCCGCGCTTTTTCTCGGCTAGCGCCTGCACTGGTCGCGGCGACCGTGGGTCTGTGTGCGCTGAGCGCGCAGGCCTCAGGCGGTGGGGCTTCGCTCGATCACTTCCCGACCGAGAAGCTCAAGGATCTGCCCTCGTTGCAGAACGGGGCCAAGATCTTCACCAACTACTGCCTCAATTGCCACAGCGTCTCGCTGATGCGCTACAACCGCATGACCGACCTCGGCCTGACCGAAGCGCAGATCAAGGACAACCTGATCTTTACCGGCGCCAAAGTCGGCGACACGATGAAAGTGTCGTTGTCGGCCAAGGACGCCAAGGACTGGTTCGGTGCTTCCCCGCCCGATCTGTCGGTGACCGCCCGATCGCGGGCGTCGCATGACGGTAGCGGTTCCGACTGGCTCTATACCTACCTGCGCAGCTTCTATCGCGACTCGTCGCGGGCGACCGGCTGGAACAACGCTGTCTTTCCGAACGTCGGCATGCCGAACGTGCTCTGGGAGCTCCAGGGCTCGCGCGGCGCAAGCATCGAGGATGTGAAGGCAGCAGCCGAAGCCAAGCCGGGGGAGCATGCAGCGCTTTCCAGGACGGTTGCCACCATTGATGCCCTGACCGGTCAGCGTACCGAGAAGGTCGAAGAGATCCACGACGGGCATCCCCATGAAGGCACGAGCATTACGCTCACGCCGGCAGTCGGTGGCAAACTGACTCAGCCCCAGTTCGATGGTCAGATCGCCGACCTTGTAGCCTATCTCACCTATGTTGCCGATCCTTCCGCACAGACCCGCACGCGCCTGGGTACCGGCGTGCTGCTGTTCCTGTCCCTGTTTGCTGTTCTGGCCTGGTGGCTCAATCGCGAATACTGGAAAGACATCAAGTAATCGCATCAGCTGCACCCCGAGACAGCGCAAACCGATAAGGCTTTGCGCCGTCTCTTCTTTTTTTAATGTTCACTGCACCGGCGTCAGCCGGTCTGCCTCCTGAGGAGCGAAGCCCATGATGGTCCTGTATTCGGGCACGACCTGCCCATTCAGCCAACGCTGCCGCTTCGTGCTGTTCGAAAAGGGCAT
>CAIKZV010000560.1 GCA_903831925.1 uncultured Burkholderiales bacterium | reverse complement strand
GGCCCGGCCGGCGGCAACCGGACCGGCGTGAAGGTCTGGGAGCAGCGTGCCTACAAGGACTACGACGACCAGGTCGAGATCGGCACCCGCAACATCAAGGTCGCACTGCGCCGCCTGCGCACGTTCGCGCGCCAGGGTGCCGAGTACGAACTCGATCTGGACGACACCATCGCCTAAACTGCCCGCAATGCCGGCTACCTTGACATCAAGATGGTTCCAGAGCGGCACAACACCATCAAGGTGGTGATGCTGCTCGATGTCGGCGGCACGATGGACGACCACATCAAACGCACCGAAGAACTCTTCTCGGCCGCCAAGAGCGAGTTCAAGCATCTCGAGTTCTATTACTTCCACAACTGCGTCTACGACTTCGTGTGGAAGAACAACCGGCGGCGTCATTCCGAGCGGATGGCCACCTGGGACCTGCTGCGCAAGTACAACTCCGACTACCGGCTGATCTTCGTGGGCGACGCCACCATGAGCCCTTACGAGATCCTGCAGCCGGGCGGATCGGTCGAGTACAACAACGAAGAAGCCGGGGCGGTCTGGCTGCAACGCCTGGCCGAACGCTTTCCGAAATTCGCCTGGCTCAACCCCGAGCCGGAAGGCGTCTGGGAATACCGGCAGTCGATTTCGGTGATTCGCCAGGTGCTTGCCAACCGGATGTATCCGGTGACGCTCGCTGGCCTGGAGAAGGCCATGCGCGAGATGTCGAAATAAGGCAGCGTCAGCCAGGCACATCAACCTCGAACTGCAGTTTAGCCAGGCGCGCATAGAGGCCGCCTCGCGCCAGAAGCTCGGCATGCCGGCCTTGTTCGACAATACGGCCCTGCTCCATCACCACGATCAGATCGGCACGCTGCACCGTCGACAGCCGATGGGCCACCACGATGGTCGTGCGGCCGCGCATAGCGGTTTCGAGCGCCTGCTGCACCAGCCGTTCGCTCTCGGTATCAAGCGCGCTGGTGGCCTCATCGAGCAGCAGCAGCGGTGCATCTTTCAGGATGGCCCGAGCGATCGCGATACGCTGGCGCTGCCCACCTGACAGGCGCAGACCGCGCTCGCCGAGAAAGGTCCGATAGCCCTGCGGCAGCTGGCTGAGAAACCCATCGGCCTGAGCCGCACGCGCCGCCGCAATCACCTCCTCCTCGCTCGCGGTCGGGCGACCGTAGCGGATGTTCTCCAGCGCATCGGCCGAAAAGATCACCGCGTCCTGAGGCACCAGCGCGATCCGCGAGCGCAGGGCCTCCAGGTCCCAGCGATCGATCGCAACACCGTCCACCCGCAGCGAACCCGATGAGGCCTCGTAAAAGCGCAGCAGCAGCTGCAGGACGGTGCTCTTGCCGGCACCGCTTGGCCCAACCAGCGCCACGGTATGGCCCGCCGGAATGCTCAGACTGAAATCGCGGATCGCCGGGCTTTGAAGCCTTGAGGGATAGGCAAACTGCAGATGCTCGAAGTCGATGGCGGCGCCGGACGCTGAACTGGCCGGCATACGCGCCGGTTGCGCCGGGCTGCGGATCGCGGGCTCGGCGCGCAGCAGTTCATCGAGCCGCTCCGAGGCGCCGGCGGCGCGCAGCAGGTCGCCCCAGACCTCGGCCAGCACCGCGGCGCTCGAGGCAACAATCGCAAAGTAGATCAGGGTCTGGCCGAGCTGACCGGCGGTGATATCGCCCCTGAGTACCGCCTGCGTGCCGCTGTAGAGGCCGAAAATCGCCGAACCGAAGACCGATACGATCACGAAACCGGTCAGCCAGGCGCGCGCGCCGGTGCGTCGGATCGAGGTGGCAAAGGCGGTCTCGCTGGCCTGCGCAAAGCGTTGCGTCTCACGGTCCTGCTGACCATAGCTTTGCACCACCGGAATCGCATTGAGCACTTCGGCCGCAATCGCGCTTGAGTCGGCCAGCCGGTCCTGACTGGCGCGAGACAGTTTGCGCACCCGCCGACCGATCCAGATCGCAGGCAACACCACAAAACCGAGCAGGGCGATGACGGTGATCGCCACTTTCGGGACGCTGACCACCAGCATGCCCAGGCTGCCCACAAACAGGACCACATTGCGCAGCCCCATCGAGAAACTCGACCCGACCACGGTCTGAACCAGGGTGGTATCGGCCGACAGCCGCGACAGCACCTCGCCGGTCTGGGTCGTCTCGAAAAACACCGGACTTTGCGTCACCACGCGGGCATAGACCGCATTGCGCAGATCGGCAATCACCCGCTCGCCAAGCCAGGTCATCATGTAGTAGCGCCCGGCGCTGAAAAAAGCGAGCATCGCGGCCGCGCCAAAGAGCAGCAGGAAGCGCCGGCCGAGTTCGGTCTCACGCAAGGCCGGATCACCACCAAAGCCGGTATCGATCACGCCCTTGAGCAAAGCAGGCACGATCAGCGTGGCCGTGGCCGCAGCAAGCAGACATACCACCGCGATGGCAGTGCGACCAAGGTAAGGGCGCAGCCAGGGCAGCAGCAGCCCGAGGCCGGCAAGCCTGCGGGTCGGCGCGGCCGGGGCAGGCGTGGCGCCAGGGTGGTCGTCAGCAACCGGTATGGCGGGTGAAGAAAGCTTGGCGTCGGCAGACATGAGGGATCGGACCTTGCGGCGCGAAGATGCGCTGGTGCGCCGCGCAGGATACAGGCAGAACGCAGACATTGCGCCGACGTGATCGGCATCGCGCTCTGATCGGCCTGCGTCGCAGATCAGATGAGAAGGGATGTCGGCTAAGTCATGCTGACCGGCAGGCGGCCGTGTTGTCGGTCAGTCGATGGCCGGCGCATTGCGCAGCACTTCTTCCATCGTGGTCTGACCGGCAGCCACTTTCATGGCGCCCGACAATCGCAGCGGTTTCATGCCATCTCGCATGGCGCGCGTTCGAATCGCGCTCAGGTCTGGCTGGCCATTGATCAGCCCCCGGATGTCGTCGTTCATGGTCAGGATTTCATACAGGCCTGCCCTGCCCCGATACCCGGTATTGCGGCACTCCAGGCATCCGACCGCTCGCCAGGTCGACTGCGGACGACGCGCCTTGTAAGGCCGAATCATCGCCTCCCAGCGCTGGTCGGGCTCGGCATCGGTCTGCGCCTTGCAGTGCTTGCACAGTACGCGCACCAGGCGCTGCGCCATCACGCCGAGGACGGTCGCGTTCAGGAGAAAGGACGGCACGCCCAGATCAAGCAGCCGCGTGATCGCACTGGCCGAATCATTGGTGTGCAGGGTCGAGAGCACCAGGTGCCCGGTCAGCGCGGCCTGGACCGCCATCTGCGCGGTATCCAGATCGCGAATTTCGCCGACCATGATGATGTCGGGATCCTGGCGCATCAGCGCCCGAATGCCTTCGGAAAACCCAAGGTCGATGCCGCTTTGCACCTGCATCTGATTGAAGGCCGGTTCGACCATCTCGATCGGGTCTTCGACGGTGCAGACATTGACCTCGTCGGTGGCCAACTGTCGCAGCGTCGAGTAAAGCGTCGTGGTCTTGCCCGAGCCGGTGGGGCCGGTGACCAGCACAATGCCATTGGGCGCACGGGTCATCTCGTTCCAGCGCGCCAGGTCGTCATCCGAAAAGCCCAGATCGCCGAATCCGCGCTGCAGCACCTCGGGATCGAAGATCCGCATCACCAGCTTCTCGCCGAAGGCCGTCGGCAGGGTCGACAGGCGCAACTCAACCTCGCGGCCATCGGCGGTGCGGGTCTTGATGCGGCCATCCTGCGGACGCCGCTTTTCGACCACGTCCATCCGCCCCAGCAGCTTGATGCGGCTGGTCATCGCCGACATCACTGCCGGCGGCACCTGATAGACGCTGTGCAGCACTCCGTCGATCCGAAATCGCACCACGCCGAGTTCTCGCCGCGGCTCAAGGTGGATATCACTGGCGCGCTGCTCGAAGGCGTATTGCCAGAGCCAGTCGACGATGGTGATGACATGCTGGTCGTTGGCATCGAGGTTGCGGCCACTGCGGCCAAGCTCGACGAGTTGCTCGAAACCGTTGCTGTGGGCATTGGCCGGTCCGCTCTTGTGCGCGCCGCGCACCGATCGGGCCAGACTGTAGAACTCGACCACATAGCGTGCGATATCGACCGGATTGGCCGCAACCCGATGGATCCGCTTACGCAGCAATTGCGAGAGCTCATCGACCCATTCATCAATCATCGGCTCGCAGGTCGCAACCACGATCTCACTGCCCCGAACACCCAGCGGCAAAATATCGAAGCGACTTGCATAGGTGCTCGACATCACGTCGGCGATTCGCGACAGGTCGACCTTCAAGGGGTCGATATGCGCAAGCTCGAGGCCAAAGCGACCTGCCATCCAGGCGCTCAGGGTTTCGAGGTCGAGCACCTGATGCGGCGGCTTGAGCGAGGCAAGCTTGCGCTCGGCGATCGCCACCAGCGCATGCCGGCGAGCCTGCGACAGCCGCGAGTAGTCACCGGCAACCCGCGCCTGTTCGGGGTCGACCAGACCGTCTTCGACCAGTGCAGCGAGCACCTCCTGGACCCCCAGCCTGCGGCCGCGAACGCCGAAGGGACGCGCCTCGGTTCCGAAGGCCGGCGGGTTCGACGCAGAAGGCGTGGAGGATGCGAAGGACGTGGAAGCCAGCGTTGCAACCTGAGCCGCAACCGTCGCGTGCAAGCGGTCTGCGCCCGGCGCAGCGGCGGACACATCGGAAGCTGGCACGGTGCCGGCGACGGGAAGATCGATCAGGCTGGAGCTCATTGACCCGGACGCTAGCATCCGCCCCGACGACTTACGCTCAAGCACGGATGGACGGTCGCCCCGGACGGGCCAGCGTTCATGATGCACCGATGGTCACTGCGACATCGCGCGGACTCATGTCTCAGGCGCTTCGGTGTGCCTCTCGCCCGGTCACACGCCAGGAATGGCGTGGCGCAACGCCTTCGCCCAGTCAGGCCCTGGCAATCGCCACTGCTTTTGCAGGTACTCTGCCCGTGCGAAAAGGTCGTCCGAATCGACCGACAGCGGTGGACCCGAGAACGCCAGCACCACCAGATTGCCGGCTGCGACCGGCGGCAGAACCAGCACCTGCGAGTCAAAGACCGCAATGATGCGTTCGAGGTTCTCGGTAAACGAGCGCCGGTCACCTCCGAAGAGATTGACCACCAGCATGCCGGGCGACGCCAGACAGCGCCTGCAGTCCTGATAAAACGCCAATGAGTCGAGCACCGGGCCACGGGCATCCCGGTCATAGACATCGACCTGAACCACCCCGTAACGACCTCGTTCGCGAGGCCGCGCCACGAACTCGCCGGCGTCTGCGCAGACCAGCCTCAGGCGCTCGTCTGGCGGTGGCAACGCGAACCACTGATGACAGGCCGCAATCACCTTGGCACTCGCCTCGACCGCG
>CAIKZV010000559.1 GCA_903831925.1 uncultured Burkholderiales bacterium | reverse complement strand
GCGCGAGTCCACCGCAGGTCACAATGCCGCAGCGAAGTGTCCTCGGGTCGAAAAAGATCTTGTCCCGGGGGCCGGCCAACTCAAACGCCGGCAGGCTGCTGGTGTCTGCGACGGTCTGGCTCAGACTCGAGATCGAATCATCAAGCAGCACCTTGTCGGCCTCCCCCACAAACCTGACACCCCGAGCACCGAGGTGACCGGTGACAGGGGAAGGCAGCAGGCATCGGCCCAGGGTATCGATCGCCAGATCCTGCGGCGAGAGGGGTGCGCTAGCGCCGTTCCGGTGGTCGGCTTGTGTCATGGCCATGCTGGATCCGTTCGAGTACAGGGCTGCCGCGGCGCGAGCTCAGCCGGTATTTCTCAGACCGGCTGCCACGCCATTGATGGAAATATGGATGCCGCGCCTGACCCGCTCGTTAAGCGGCTCGTTGGGGCTGCGACCACGATAGCGACGCATCAGCTCGACCTGCAGGTGATTGAGCGGATCGAGATACGGAAAGCGGTGGGCAATCGATCGCGCAAGCGATGGGTTTGATGAGAGCCTTTCGCGCTCGCCGGTGATCAGGGTCAGCGCATCGTGGGCAGCCTGCCACTCTGCTTGAATGGTTGCGAAAATTTTCTTTTCACGCTTGCGGTCAGTGCCCAGCTCGAGATAGCGAGCCGCGATGCCAAGGTCGCTCTTGGCCAGCACCATATCGAGGTTGGACAGCAGGGTCCGAAAAAAGGGCCACTGCTTGTACATTCTTCGAAGGACGTCGAGCCGCTTTTCCTGCTGACCCTTGTCGGCCGCCAGATAGGCAGTCACCGCCGATCCGAAGCCGTACCAGCCCGGCAGCGCGACGCGGCATTGTCCCCAGCTGAAGCTCCAGGGAATCGCGCGCAGGTCCTCGATGGCACGATTGGCCTTTCGTGATGCCGGTCGCGAGCCGATGTTGAGCTCGGCGATTTCGCGGATCGGCGTGGTATCGAAGAAGTAATCGGTGAAACCTGGCGTTTCGTAGACCAGCTTGCGATAAGCGGCCATGCTGGCCAGCGAGAGTTCTTGCGCGGTTTCGAGAAACACTGCCGGCGCACTGCGGGTCGGATGCAGCAGGGTGGCCTCGAGTGTGGCAGCCACCAGGGTTTCGAGATTACGCCGGCCGATCTCGGGGTTGGCATATTTCGAGGAGATCACCTCGCCCTGCTCGGTCAGGCGGATCTGGCCATTCACGGTTCCGGGCGGCTGCGCAAGAATGGCCTGATAGCTCGGTCCGCCGCCGCGACCGACCGTGCCGCCTCGTCCGTGAAACAGCCGCAGCGTCAATCCGTGGCTTTGCCTCATCGGTTCAAAGACACGCACTAGCTCGGTTTCGGCGCGATAGAGTTCCCAGTTGCTGGTGAAAAAGCCGCCATCCTTGTTGCTGTCGCTGTAGCCCAGCATGATGTCCTGCTCGGCGCCTGACCGGACGATCATCTCGAGCACGCCCGGCAGTTCATAGAACGCCTTCATGATGCCGGCGGCGTTGCGCAGATCACCGATGGTCTCGAAGAGCGGCACCACGATCAGATCGTTGACCGCGTCGCGATCGAGCGTGCCTCGCATCAGCCCGGCCTCTTTCTGAAGCAGCAGGACCTCAAGCAGGTCGCTGACGTCCTCGGTATGCGAAATGATGTAGTGGCGCAGCGCCGCCGGGCCAAAGCGGCGGCGCTGGACCACGGCGAGGTCGAAGATCGCAAGCTCACCGAGGCTGTGCTCCGAATAGACCGCGCCCTGCACGCGCAGGGGGCGAGGATCGCGCAGCAGGCCCATCAGAAGGCTTCGTTTATTGGCTTCGGGG
>CAIKZV010000558.1 GCA_903831925.1 uncultured Burkholderiales bacterium | reverse complement strand
CATGGGCTGACCGCCTACGACGCGATCTATTTGCAGCTGGCGGTGTTGAGGGGTGGCGACTTGCTGACCGCCGACAGCGCCCTTGCACAGGCCGCGCAGCGAGCCGGCATCACGGTGCAGGGCGCCGAGCTCAGCCCCTGACGCCGCTTCCGCCGTTGGTCCGCCGCAGCCGCTCGCAAAAGCGGTCGTCGCTCTTGGGGTCGCACTCCAGCAGTTCCTGCAGCAGATCGATGGCGCCGCGACGCAGCAACTGATAAAGCGTCGGATCGGCCAGCTTGCCTGCTGCCGAGCAGACATAGAAGGTGGCTTTCTTGCCGGGTTTGCTGGTGCATTCACACGGAGCGGTCGAGACGGCTGCGCCCTTGAAACCGTCCTTGGCCAGGGTGCAGGCGCGGTCTTGCGACTCGGTGGTCGATGCGACGATCCGGTCCGGGAAGGCGTCCTTGTCCGCTGATGCGGTGCTGGCGCCGGGTGTGTTGAGCTTGGCGCTCGCCGGCCTGGGCGGACACTTGAAGTTGCCGTTGGGGTCGCTGGTGAAGCCGCCCATGCCGGTGGCCGCGCCCGGGCCGTTGCACACCGCGGTCTTCGGAGTGGGGATTTCCTCGGTGCGGCTTTCGCCCGGGGCGAGTTCGATCGGTTCGGTGAAATACTGGTTGAGCGGGCTGCCATCGCCGCAGACCCTGGCCATCAGCGAGTTGCCCTGATCCGGGGCAATGAGGCACAGGGCGACGCTGATCGGTCCGGGACAGACATTCTTCAGGACAGTCTTGTTGCCTGCCGGCTGCACCGACAGGCAGTGCGCCGCCGGCTGGGCAAAAGCCGGCGATGCGACCATCGACAGGCCCACGGCCAGGGCCGCGAGGCCCCGGGCGAACAGGGCCGATGCCATCACCGGTCGCGACAGGCGGGTCATTGGAGACCGTACCGCGACGCGGCGTCGGCCGAACAGGCCGCCTGCGTGGTGTAGTTGCTGCCGGCGTTGTACCAGGTGCCGGAGCAGGTGCTCGTGGGGGTTGAACTCGAGGTGGTGCACACACCGTTGGTCACGGTGTTGCTGCTTGATCTGCAGACGAAGAGGTTGTAGGTGGTGACCGGCAGGGTCGGGCTCGAACCCGAACCTGAGCTCGAGCTCGAACCCGGGCACAGGGTCTTGACCACCGAGACCGCATAGTCGGCGACCTTCTGATATTGAGTGTAGTAAGTGGTCGCCCCCGCGGTATCGCCCTTGGCGCAAGCCGCTTTGGCGGCAGCGAGGTAGGAGTCGGCATTGGCGATTTGCGAGGAGCACTGCGCGTCGGCATTCGAGTTCGAGCGAACCGTGCTGCTGATCACATCGACATAGCCCGAGCAGCTTGCCGACGACGACGACGACGAGGCCGAGCCGGTCGAGCTGGTGGAGGAGTCGGATCCGCCGCAGGCGGCAAGGGCGAGGGAAAGCGCAAGAGGCGCGCAGTGCAGTGCGAGTCGGGTCAGAGAGCGGGCCATGATGAGATCCGGAAAGATGGAGAGCCAGCGTTTTGGCTCGGGAAAGTAAACTCATTAGGACTAACAACCTTAGCTTACCAGCGGCCGAATCTCGCCGACGTGCGGTATTCACGGAAACGACACATTTTGTCTTAACCCGTGCTAATAACCCGTTCGGATGATGGCTCGCCTCGTCGGACCCGATACGCCATTGCTCCGACCACCCGCCTGCGGTTTTTTTGTCATCAGCCTGTCATCGGCCGGGCCGCGTGACAGATGTCCTGCGACCTTGTCGATCGGCAACCTAGACTTCCCCTCACGCCAACACCTCTTGACGCTTCGGCAACACTTTCGACACATGGATACCGCCAACGCCCCGATGTGGGCCCCTCGCCAGCAAGCGCGTCGGCCTTCCGACGGTGAGGCGGTCGTCATCATTGATGTCGATCAGTTCGCGGCGATCAGAAAGCTTCATGGCGACACCGCGGTCGATCAGGTGTCGCTGGCAGTGGCCGAGCAGCTTCGCCACCTGCTGAGGTCGCAGGACCGCCTCGCGCTCCTTGGCAACGAGGCCTTCATGGCAGTGATGCCGGGGGTCGACAGCGACGCCCTGGCGGAAATCCAGAGCCGTCTGATCAGCGGTGTGGAGTCGCTGCGGATTGCCCTGTCGGGCGCGCACTGGCAGCTGAGCTGCCTGACCGGCGGGGCGGCTCGCGGGTCACAGCGGATCGGTCTGGATGGCGTGGTCAGGGCGGCCGACAATGCGCTCTACGACGCCCGTCGCCGGCGCGGAGCCCGATCGCCGGTCTGACCCCCTGCGCTATCATCGGCCACGATGATTCCGTTTCTCAAGGCGCTGCTGGTGGCAGTGCCGGCTGGCGCACTCTTTAGCGCTGTCAAGGCCCCGCTCCCCTGGACCATCGGCCCCCTGCTCGCGTGCGCGGCAGTCAATGTGGCCGGCGGACGTCTGGCCACGCCGGTCCCGATGCGTCTGTTCGGGCTCTGGATGCTCGGCACGGTGCTGGGACTGTATTTTTCGCCGTCGGTGGTCGAACGGGTAGCCTCATGCTGGCCCTGGATCCTGATGGGCGTGGCCTGGTCGATGATCCTGGGCCTGGGATTTTCATGGTCGCTGCGCCGGTTTGCGAAGGTGTCGAGGCCGACCGCGTTTTTCGGCGGCGCCATCGGCGGCGCCAGCGAGATGGCGATGCAGGGCGAGCGCGCCGGCGGGCGGGTCGATCTGATCGCCGCCGCTCACAGCATGCGGATCGTGCTGGTGGTGCTGACCCTGCCGTCGATCTATCGCCTGATCGGCCTGCACGGCAGCGACGCCTATCAGCAGCCGATGCAGACAGTCGATCCCTCAGGCTTGCTGATGCTGGTGGCGCTGACGGTCGCGGCCGCGCTGCTGGCACATCGCCTGAGGCTGCCGAATGCCTTCATGCTGGGGCCGATGACGGTGGCACTGATCCTCACCGCTTCGGGTCATTCGCTCAGTGCGATCCCGACCTGGCTGATCATCGCAGGCCAGGTGACCATCGGCGCATCCCTTGGTTGTCGTTTTTCGCCGGGCTTTTTCTCGGGAGCGCCACGGCTTCTGGCGGTGGTGGCAGTCAGCACCCTGGTCGGCATTGGCCTGTCCGCGCTCTTTGCCCTGCTGATCGCCAAGCCTGCCGGCATTCCGCTGGCCACCATGGTGCTGGCCACCTCGCCCGGTGGCATCGCCGAGATGGCGCTGACCGCCAAGACCCTGCAGCTCGGCGTGCCGGTCGTAACCGCCTTTCACATCACCCGGATGGCCTCGACCGTGCTCTTGCTGGGCGGTGTCTATCGTCTGCTCGGTCATCTGAGAGGCTGGGATGACTGAGCCGAGCCGCCCGATGCCGCACGCCCTGGCGATTGCGGTGGTGGCCTGCCTCGCGGTGGTCTTCGCTTCGAACCATGTCGCGGCCCGCCTGGCCTTCGACCATGGCGTGAGCGTCATCACCGCGGTTGCGGTGCGCTCGGTGGTGACTGTGGTCGGCGTGATGCTGCTGCTGCGACTGGCCGGTGTGTCGGCAGCGCTGCCGTCGGCTTTGCGTCGGCATGCCCTGATCGTCGGGTTGGTCCTGTCGCTGCAGAGTTTCAGCCTCTATTCGGCGGTCTCGCGCATTCCGGTGGCGCTCGCGCTGCTGACCTTCAACACCTTTCCGATCGTGCTGGCGCTGCTGTCATGGGCCACCACCGGCGAGCGACCGGCGCGGCGCACCGGTCGGGCGATGCCGGTGATCCTGGTCGGGCTGGTGCTGGCCCTCGACATTCCCGGCGTGCTGGCATCGGCCGGCCGATCGCTTGCCGATCCGATGCGTTTTGCGGCGGGCGTCGGTTTCGGTCTGGCCGCTTCGGTGTCGTTTGCCACCGTGCTGCTGCTGACAACCCGCTGGCTCAATGCGATCGACGGGCGGGTCAGAACCGTCTGGACCATGGGCGTGGTCGCGCTGGTCGTGAGCGCGGCAGGCATCACGACCGACGGTTTTGCCTGGCCGGTCGATGCCGCCGGCTGGACCGGGCTGGCGCTCTTGTCGCTGCTCTACGGCTCGGCCTTTACCGCGATGTATGTGCTGGTGCCGCGCATGGGGGCGGTCAATACCGCGCCGGTGCTCAATATCGAACCGGTGGCGTCGATGGTGATTGCCTGGGCGGTGCTGGGTCAGACCATCGCGCCGATCCAGGTGCTCGGCGCATTGCTGGTGGTCGGTTCGGTCATCTGGATGAACCTCGGGCGGCGCTGAAGTCGCGCGCATGCTCCAGCGACTCGCGCGATCCGGCCCTCCCTATTCGGCCAGGGTCGGCACCGCGCGGCTGGCCAGATCGAGCCACT
>CAIKZV010000557.1 GCA_903831925.1 uncultured Burkholderiales bacterium | reverse complement strand
GCAGGCGCGCTGATGGGTGACGCGATCACCGCCAACATGTTCCTGCTGGGTGCGGCCTGGCAGCGCGGTCTGGTGCCCTTGTCGATGGCGGCGCTCGATCGTGCGATCGAGCTCAATGGCGTGGCGGTCGACTCCAACCGTCGTGCCTTTCTGTGGGGCCGGCGTGCCGCGCATGATCTGACCGCGCTGGAGAAAATCGCCGTGGGCACCACCGCCCAGACGGTGCAGGTGGTGCGTTTCGATCCGCGCAAGCCGGCCACCCTGGCGCAAAGCCTGGCCCATCGCACCGCCTTCCTGACCGACTACCAGGATGCCGCCTATGCGCGCCGATACACCGACTTCGTCGACCGGGTCGTGCAGGCCGAGACCGCCGCTGGTCTGGGTGATTCGCTGTCGCGCGCGGTGGCCCGCAATCTGTTCAAACTGATGGCCCACAAGGACGAATGGGAGGTCGCGCGCCTTTACACCCGTCCCGAATTCAAGGCCGATCTCCAGCGCACTTTCGAAGGCGATTTCAAGCTGCGATTTCATGTGGCGGGCGGCCCTTTCGGGCGGCGCGATCCGGCAACCGGGCGGCTGGTCAAGCGCGAGGTCGGCCCCTGGCTGATGAGCGCTTTCCGGCTGATGGCGCCGCTGCGCAACGTGCGCGGCAGCCTCTTCGATCCGTTTCGCCATTCCGATGAACGTCGTCTGGCCCGCGAACTCCTTGACGGCTATCGGGCCGATATTGAGCGGCTGTTGCCCGAGCTGTCGTCGGCCAACCATGCGATTGCGGTGCAGATTGCCGCGCTGCCCGACAAGGTTCGCGGCTATGGCCATGTCCGGCAAGCCAGTGCGACCGCGGTGGCCAGCGAACGCGACCGGCTGCTCGCGCAATGGCGCCAACCCCAGGCGCCGGCGGAATCCGCCTGGGCCACCGAGCTGGCACGATGATCCGGATCGATTCGCATGCCTGCAGGCCTGTCGCATGGCTCAATGGCGGCGGACTGACCCGCGAGCTGGCGCGCGGGCCCGGATCGTCTGCGCAGGCTGAATTCGGCTGGCGCCTGAGTCTGGCCGACATCGAGCGCGACGGCCCTTTTTCGAGCATGGCGGGCTGCGATCGCAGCTTCGCGCTGGTCGAGGGTGCGATCTCGCTCGAGCTTCCCGATGGTCGGGTCCTGCTCGATGCCCGCAGTGATCCGGTGTCCTTTGCCGGCGAAGCCGCGCCGATGGCCGAATTGCGGGTTGATTCGATCTGCCGTGCCTTCAATCTGATCGTCGCGCGCGGTCGCTGGACGGGTCGGATGCGGCGTGTCCGCCTGACTGATGGAGAAGGCCTTGATGCCGATTGGGCCGATTGGGCCGATTGGGCTGAGCCGACCGAGCCGACCGAGCCGTCCGGCGAGCTGCAAGCGATGAGCGCCGCAGACGCTGCCGGGCTCGGCAAGCAGCCGGTGCAGGCCTGCTTTCTGTGCCGCGGCCGCCTGATCCTTGAAGGCAACCAGATCGAGGCCGGCGAATACCTGCAGTTCGGTCCGGCCGATCCCATGCCGACGGCGATCGGCACCGCGAGTCTGATCCAGATCCTGATCCGGCCGATCTTGCCCGGATCCGACGCCGCGCCACCTCCCGCCCGCTGAGACATCGATCCCTTCCTTTGTGCCCACCGACCAACCCGAGCCTGCGATGCCGCAACCAACTACTGCCCAAGCCGCCGACGTCAGCCACCCTGCCTTCGAGCTCTTTCGCGGCGACTCCCCCCTGATGGTCTCGATGCCGCATGTCGGCACCCGACTGCCCGCCGATCTGGCCGCGCGTCTCAATCCAGCAGCCCTGTCGCTGGCCGACACCGACTGGCACCTGCCGCTGATCTACGATTTCGTGCGCGAGTTGGGCGCCACGTTGCTGGTGGCCACGCAGTCGCGCTATGTCATCGACCTGAATCGCCCGCCCGACGGCGCAAGCCTCTATCCCGGCATGACCACCACCAGTCTGGTGCCGACCGAAACCTTCCGCGGCGAGTTGCTCTACCCGGATGGTCCGCCGGGCGAGGCCGAGATCGCGCAGCGCCGCGAGCAATGGTGGCAGCCCTATCACGCTGCCCTGGCGGGCGAACTCGCCCGGCTGCGGGCCCTGCATCCGAGGGTCGTCCTCTGGGATGCGCATTCGATCGCCTCGGTGCTGCCGCGTTTTTTCGAGGGGCGGCTGCCCGACCTCAATTTCGGGACGGCCGATGGCCAGTCCTGCGATCCGGCCCTGACCGAGGCGATCCTGACCCCGGTACGAGCCCAGACCGACTATTCCTGGGTGCTCAACGGGCGCTACAAGGGCGGCCACATTACCCGGTCGAATGGCCTGAGCGCCGGTGGTGTGCACGCCATCCAGCTCGAGAAAGTCCAGGACATCTACATGGACGAGTCGGCGCCCTTCGCCCTGCTCGAGGACCGCGCCGCCCGGCTTCGCCCCTTGCTCAAGAACTGCCTGCAGGCAGCGACCGCCTGGGCAGTGACCGGCTGAGGCAGGGGCAGGGGCCGGCGGCCTATTTACCGTTTCGCGCGCCCGGTTTGGGCCGCTGACCGACGGTGATCGGCAGCTCGGTCTCGCGCCCGTCCCGGATGAACATGAACTTGCTGGTCGAGCCCGGCTTGAGCATCGCAATCGCGTTGAGCATCGCCGCCGTGTTGGGGATCGGCTGGCCATCGATCTGAAAGAGGATGTCACCTGCCAGCACGCCCGCCTTGTCGGCCGGACCACCCCGCATCACGCCGGCGATGATGGCGCCATCCTGGCGCGGCAGCTTGAAGGCCTGTGCCAGTTCGGGGGTGACATCCTGCGGCTCGACACCGATATAGCCCCGCACGACGCTGCCGTTGCGAACGATCTGCTCCATGACGCTGCGGGCGGTCGAGGTAGGAATCGCAAAGCCGATCCCGAGCGATCCGCCGGTGCGCGAATAGATGGCGGTATTGATGCCGATCAGCCGGCCCTCGGAATCGACCAGCGCCCCGCCCGAATTGCCCGGGTTGATGGCGGCATCGGTCTGGATGAAGTTCTCGAAGGTGTTGATGCCGAGCTGCGTGCGTCCGAGCGCCGAGACGATGCCCATGGTCACCGTCTGACCGACGCCAAACGGATTGCCGATCGCGAGCACCACATCGCCGATCCGGGCATGTTCGGGG
>CAIKZV010000556.1 GCA_903831925.1 uncultured Burkholderiales bacterium | reverse complement strand
TGTCGCTTGGCAAATTCATCGGCTCCGAATTCGTGCCGCAGGCCGACAACAACGAGCTCTTTGTGCAGTTCTATACACCGGTGGGATCGTCACTCGAACTGACGGCTGAAAAGACCCGTCAGGCCGAAGCCGCACTGCGCGAATTTCCGGAAGCGCTCTTCACCTACGCCACCATCAATACCGGGACCGCACTCGGCAAGAACTATGCGTCGATTTATGTGCGCCTTAAAAATCGCGAAGACCGCACCCGAAAAGTCCAGCAGATGATGATGCCGGCGCGCGAGCGACTGGCGCGGATCGCCGGCATCACCGTGACCAACCTGGGCGTGCCCAGCACTTTCGGTGGCAAGCAGATCGACATCAGCGTGCAGGGGCCGGATCAGAAGCAGCTCGAGGTGCTGGCCGCCCGTGCGCTGGAGGAGATCCGCAAGGTGCCGGGTGTGGTCGACCTCGATACCAGCTCGAAGCCTTCCAAGCCGGTGGTGGCGGTCAACATCGACCGCAATCTGGCCTCTGACCTCGGCGTGGGCGTGGCGCAGGTGGGTAGCACCCTGCGGCCGCTGCTCGCCGGCGAGGTCGCCGGCACCTGGAAAGGGCCCGACGACGAGAATTACGATGTGCGACTGCGTCTGCCGCTCGAAGGCCGCAATGACATCGAAGACCTCGGTCGGCTCCCGGTCGCTTCGGTCAAGCTCGATGCCGACGGCGCCCCCCGAATGGTGCCGCTGCGCCAGATCGCCAGCCAGGTGCAGGATCTCGGTCCCACCCAGGTCAACCGCAAGAACCTGACCCGCGAGATCGCCATCACCGCCAATGTCTCGGGCGCGGCGCCCGGCACGGTCGGCCTCGAGATCCAGAATCGGCTCAAGTCCGTCGCGCTGCCACCGGGCTATGCATTCGTCACCGGTGGTGCCACCAAGGACATGCAGGAGAGCTTCGGATTCGCGGTGCAGGCCTTGCTGCTGGCGGTGACCTTCATTTACATGATCCTCGCCTCGCAGTTCCGCAGCTTCCTGCAGCCGGTCGCGATCATGGCCTCGCTGCCGCTGTCGCTGATCGGGGTGATGCTCGCGCTGCTCGCCTGGCGATCGACGCTCAATATGTTCTCGGTCATCGGTTTCATCATGCTGATGGGTCTGGTGACCAAGAACGCCATCCTGCTGATCGACTTTGCCAATCAGCAGCGCCGGCTCGGCGTCGAACGCTCGCAGGCGCTGCTTGATGCGGCGGCGATCCGACTGCGCCCGATTCTCATGACCACGCTGGCGATGGTATTCGGCATGATCCCGCTGGCCTTTTCCAGCGCCGAGGGCTCCGAGCAGCGCGCAGGCATGGGGCATGCGGTGATCGGTGGCGTGATCGCCTCGACGCTGCTGACCCTGCTGGTCGTGCCGGTGCTTTACACCCTTTTCGACGAACTGAGCGCTCGTTTTACAAGCCGGCGCAAGGCGCAACCGTTAGAATCCCCGGTTGATCCCCTGGCCTGAAAGAGACCCCGATGGACTTCGAGCGCGCCCGTTTCAACATGATCGAGCAACAGATCCGGCCCTGGAACGTCCTGGACCAGGATGTGCTGGACCTGCTGGGGGTGGTGCGGCGCGAAGATTTTGTGCCGCCGGCCTACCGCAATATGGCCTTTGCCGACCTCGATCTGCCGCTCAATGTTGGCGGCCGCCAGACCGGCGAAACCATGATGTCGCCCAAGATCGAGGCCCGTCTGCTGCAGGAACTGCGGGTGCGTCGCAGCGATTCGGTCCTCGAAATCGGCGCAGGCTCGGGCTATATGGCCGCCCTGCTCGCCTATCGGGCCAAGCACGTCGACTCGCTCGAGATCGATGCCGACCTTGCGCGTTTTGCGAGCGAGAACGTGGCACGCGCTGCAATCGCCAACCTCACGATCCGCCAGGCCGATGGCTCGAAGGGCCTTGCCGACATGCCGACTTACGATGTGATCATGCTCTCGGGCTCGGTGCCCTTCGTACCCGACGAACTGATCGAGCGGCTCAACCCGGGCGGTCGGCTGGCGGCCATCGTGGGCAAGATGCCGGTCATGCAAGCGCTGATCTTGACCCGGGGCGCGGCCGAAGGCTCGACCTCCGAAGTGCTCTTCGAAACTGTTGCCAAGCCGCTTCGCGGGTTCCGTGCCCGTGAAACCTTCACCTTCTGAAGCCAATCCAGCCGCCCGCGACCATGCAACAGCTCAGCCCCGTCACTCTCGCCACCTGGCTCGCCGATGCGGCACGCCCTGCCCCGCAGCTGCTCGATGTCCGCGAAAACTGGGAAGTGGCGACCTGCGCTCTGCCAGGGTCGATCCCCATCCCGATGGGCCAGATCACAGGACGGACAGACGAGCTCGACCCCGAGCGGCCAGTGGTGTGCTACTGCCATCACGGCATGCGCAGCCTGCAGGTCGGCATGTTCCTGGAACGTCAGGGTTTCGGGCAAGTCCTGAACCTTGACGGCGGTATTGACGCCTGGGCACGGATCGTCGATCCGTCCTGCCCGACCTATTGAACGACTGGAGCTCCCGGATGCCCCGCAGTCTTATTGCCCTGGCCATCGCCTCAGCCTTCGGCGTCTCGGCAGGCCCCGTCCATGCGCTCGACCTGCTCGAAGCGGTCAAGATGGCTGCCGCCATCGATCCGGTAGTGGCCTCTGCCCAAGCGCAGTTGCAGGCCAGCCGTGAACGCATCAACCAGGCCAATGCCCTGTTGCTGCCTAATGTCAGCGCGACCTCGAACGACGGCATCAACGCGGTCGACAACAACTGGACCGCGCCGCCTGCCAGACGCCGATTTGATTCCCAGTCGCTCAACCTGATCGGCACGCAGCCGCTATTTCGACCGATTTATCGCGAGACGCTCAAGCAGAGCGAGCTCTCGACGCAGGTCTACGAGGCGCAGCTCGCCCAGGCCAAACAGGACCTGATCCTGAGGGTGGCGCAGGCCTATTTCGATGTGCTCTCGGCCCAGGACGCCTTGACAGTGGTTCGGGCACAGAAGCAGGCCTTCGCAGAACAGTTCGCCTCGGCCAAGCGCAATTTCGAGGTCGGCACCGCCACCATCACCGACCAGCAGGAGGCCCAGTCGCGTCTCGACCTGACCCGCTCGCAGGAGGTTGCTTTCGAAAACGACCTGCAGGTCAAGCGCGCTTTGCTGGCGCAGTTGCTGGGAACGACCCCCGATGACCTCTTCACTCTGAAGTCGAATGTCGACATCACACCGCCGCAAGCGGCCCGCGAAAACGAATGGGCGGCGGTTGCACGCGCCCAGAATCTTCAGGTGATGCAGGCCGAACTGCAGGCCGAAATCGCCAAGCGAGAAATCGAGAAGCAGCGATATGGCCACTACCCGACCGTTGACCTGGGACTGCAGGCAGGCGCCGGTCGAAGCACCGCCGGCCAGACCTCCGCAGCCGGTGTCGGCGTCAAGAGCTATTTCGGACAGGCGCAGCTGCAGTTTGCCCTGCCGATCTACAGCGGCGGCGCGGTCGACGCGAAAGTGCGCGAGGCGATCGCCCTGCAAAGCAGCTCCGAGTCCAACCTTGAGACATCGCGACGCACCGCCGAGCAAAGCGCGCGGCAAACCTTCCTCGGCGTCAAGAGCGGCCTTGAGCAAGTGCGGGCGCTGACCGCAGCAGAGCGTTCAAGCCAGCTGGCGCTTGAGTCGAACCAGCTCGGTTATCAGGTCGGCGTGCGCATCAATATCGACGTGCTCAATGCGGCGCAGCAGCTCTTTTCGACCCAACGCGACCTGGCCTTTGCCCGCTATGGCGTGGTGCTCAATTCGCTCAAGCTGCTCGGCACGGCCGGCGACCTGACCGAGCAGGAGGTCTTGCGGGTCAATGCCCTGCTCGAGCCGCCGCGCACACCGCCGCCAAAGATCACGCCTGAAGACAACCGGCCTGTGATGAGCGGCGATCCTTTGATGCAGGATGGCGGCGGCAAACCCTCGGGGCCGCCGGGCGCGGCCAATGCCAATCGCTCACCGACCGATCGAGGCGGGCGTGCCGCGCAACCGACCGCACCGGCAGTGGGTTCCGGCACGCGCGTGTTGCCACCGCCTCCTCCGGTGATCGTTCCTGCAACGCCTGCAATGCCCGCTACGACGCGCTGAACCGTCAGTAGATCGGGATCGCGTCAGGGTGCTTTGACCGCACACCGGCCTTGCGGCCAGTGATTCACCCGGCCCGACCTTTCGGTCGGCAGAGTCATCGATCTCGCAGTGATGCCGCCATCAGCGGTGTGAGTGCCGCGACCGTGCGCTCGGTGGCACCGCGGTGCCGAGTCGCGAAGTCAGTGCCGGCTTCGGCCATGGCCTGCTTGCGTGCTGGGTCTGAAAGGATGGCCAGGCCGGTGGCGATCGCGTCATCGGCATCAGTCACCGACTGCGCTGCACCCGCTTCAAGCGCCTGAGCCGCGGCCTGCGCGAAGTTGAAGGTGCTCGGCCCGATCACCACCGGGCACCCGGCTGCGCAGGCCTCGATCAGGTTCTGCGATCCGAAG
>CAIKZV010000555.1 GCA_903831925.1 uncultured Burkholderiales bacterium | reverse complement strand
CTTATTGATTGCCCGCACCGCCGACACCGATCTGTGCCTTCTGCCAGCCCTGGCCAATCGGCATGGTCTGATCACCGGCGCGACCGGGACCGGCAAGACCGTGACCCTGCAGGTCATGGCCGAAAAGTTCTCGTCGATCGGCGTGCCGGTCTTCATGGCCGACGTCAAGGGAGATCTGGTCGGCATTTCGCAAAAAGGCACGGCCACAGAACGGCTCACCAAACATATCGCCGCCCACGGGCTTCCTGAGCCGAGCTTCGCGGCCAGCCCGGTGACGCTGTGGGATGTCTATGGCGAGTCGGGGCACCCGCTGCGAGCCACCGTCTCGGACATGGGGCCGATGCTGCTGTCACGCATGCTCAGCCTGAATGAGACCCAGGAGGGCGTGCTCAACCTGGTCTTCAAGATTGCTGACGATCGTGGCCTGCTGCTGCTCGATGCCAAGGATCTGCGGGCGATGCTTCAGCATGTGGGCGACAACGCCAAGCAGTTCACCACCGAGTACGGCAATATTTCGGCGGCCTCGATCGGTGCAATCCAGCGCGGGCTGGTCTCGCTCGATCAGCAGGGCGCCGATCGCTTTTTCGGCGAGCCGATGCTCAATTTTGATGATCTGATGCAGACCGACGCGAATGGCCGGGGCATCGTCAACATCCTGGCGGCCGATCGCTTGCTCAATGCGCCAAGGCTTTATGCCGCCTTTTTGCTGTGGCTGCTGTCCGATCTCTTTGAAAAACTGCCCGAGGTCGGCGATCGCGACAAACCCAAGCTGGTGTTTTTCTTTGACGAGGCGCACCTGCTGTTTGCCGAGGCTCCCCGGCCTTTGCTCGAAAAAGTCGAGCAGGTGGTCAGGCTGGTTCGCTCCAAGGGCGTGGGCGTCTATTTCGTGACCCAGAATCCGCTCGATATTCCTGATTCGGTGCTCGGGCAGCTCGGCAACCGCGTCCAGCATGCGCTGCGCGCGTTCACGCCGCGCGATCAGAAGGCGGTCAAGGCGGCCGCGCAGACCATGCGCGCCAATCCGGCATTCAATGTCGAGACCGCGATTTCCGAACTTGGGGTGGGCGAGGCGCTGGTGTCGATGCTCGACGAGAAGGGTCGGCCCTCGATGGTCGAGCGCGGCTTCGTCGTGTCACCCGGCTCGCGCATCGGCCCGATCGATGCCACCGAGCGCAAGGCGCTGATCGCCTCGTCGGTGGTGGCGGGGGTGTACGACACGGTCGAGGATCGCGAATCGGCTTATGAACTGCTGACCGCGCGCTCCGCTGGGTCTGCGCCGAGCGCGGGCCGCACCGGCGCTGGCGGCGCTGCCGGTCGCGGCGGGCCTGCCACGACGGCCCCGGTACCGGACGAGAGCAACTGGACCGAATCGCTGCGCGGTTCGCTCAATGACCTGTCGAAGTCGACCGGGCGCAAGGATTCGATCGTTGAGGCGATGGCCAAGAGCGCGGCGCGCTCGATCGGCTCGGCTGCCGGGCGCGAACTGCTGCGTGGCGTCCTTGGCACGCTGCTGGGCGGGGGCTCACGTCGACGCTGATTCTGCGACGGTGCGCCGATGACCGAGGTGCGAGCCGCGACAGCGGCAGACCTGTCGGCACGGGCCACCTGGCTGGCCGGGGTCGCGCTGGCCACGACCGGCGCGGTGCTCTTTGCCGGCAAGGGCATCGTGGCCAAGCTCATTTACCGGCATGGGGTCGATGCCCAGACTCTCATCGCTTTGCGGATGGTCTTTTCGCTGCCGTTTTTCCTGATTGCGGCGGCCTGGGTCGGCTATCGCACGCCGGCCGACGGGGTGGCCAGCCAATCGCCCTGGCAGACCAATGATGTCTGGCGGGTGATCGGCCTGGGACTGCTTGGTTATTACCTCGCGAGCTATCTCGATTTTCTCGGTCTGCAATACGTCAGCGTCGGGCTCGAACGGGTCATCCTTTATCTGAATCCGACCCTGGTGCTGCTGATCTCGGCCATCGCCTTGCGACGCCCGATCAGCCGTCGTCAATGGTTGGCCATGTCGATCGCCTACTGCGGCGTGATCCTGGTCTTCTGGCACGACCTGTCGGCAAGCGGTGCCGATGTGCCGCTGGGCAGCGCGCTGGTCTTCGGCAGCACGGTCGCCTACTCGATCTACCTGGTGTCCTGCGGCGAGATGGTCAGGCGCCTGGGCGCGATCCGGCTGATGGCCTGGGCCATGATCGTCTCGTGCATCGCCTGCATCGCGCAGGCACTGATCCTGGCGCCCGCGGCGCTGTTTTCCCAGCCGACCGCGGTGTACCAGCTGTCGATGATGAATGCTGTGCTGTGCACCGTCATGCCGGTGTTTCTCACGATGATGGGCGTCGAGCGGATTGGCACGCCGGTGGCCTCGCAACTCGGGATGATCGGACCGGCTGCTACCATCGGCATGGGCGCGATGTTTCTGGGCGAAGCGGTCGATCCGATGCAACTGATCGGCACCGCTATCGTGATTGCAGGCATCTTCGTCCTGACAGCGCGATCGCGCTGAACTGATCATCACCGGAGGCGTTTCATGGATTTGGGCATTGCTGGCAAATGGGCGCTGGTCTGCGGCGCGAGCAAGGGCTTGGGCTACGGCTGCGCACTGGCGCTGGCGCGAGAAGGCGTCAACCTGGTGATCAATGCCCGCACCGCCGAGGCGATCACTGCGGCGGGTGCGGCGATCGCGGCCGAGACTGGCGTCGAAGTGAGAACGGTGGCCTGCGACATCACGACCGAGGCTGGGCGCCTTGCAGCGCTGGCCGCTTGCCCGCAGGTCGACATCCTGGTCAACAATGCCGGCGGACCGCCGCCGGGTGATTTCCGCAACTGGACGCGCGAGCACTGGATCGCGGCACTCGATGCCAACATGCTCACCCCGATCGAACTGATCAAGGCGACCGTCGACCCGATGATCGCCCGGGGGTTCGGGCGCATCGTCAACATCACCTCGAGTTCGGTCAAGGCCCCGATCGAGATCCTCGGCCTGTCCAACGGCGCTCGCAGCGGCCTGACCGGCTTTGTTGCCGGTCTGGCCCGCAAGACCGTCGAGCACAACGTGACCATCAACAACCTGCTGCCCGGCCAGTTCGACACCGATCGGCTGCGCAACACCACGGCGGCGACCGCAAAAAATCTCGGCAAGTCGCCTGACGAGATCGCCGCGCAGCGCCGCCTGCTGATTCCGGCGAAGCGCTTCGGCAATGCGCTCGAATTCGGCCAGATGTGCGCCTACCTGTGCAGCGAACAGGCGTCCTACTTCACCGGCCAGAATGTGCTGCTCGATGGCGGCGCTTACCCTGGCACCTACTGATCCCTCGTCCCCCACCTCGCATTGGAGTTGTCATGTCAAAAGCCATCCGAATCCAGAAAAACGGCGGTCCCGAAGTCATGGAATATGTCGACGTCGAGGTCGGTGCGCCCGGTCCCGGCGAGGCGCAGGTGCGCCATCAGGCGATCGGCGTCAACTTCATCGACTGCTACTTTCGCAGCGGCCTCTATCCGATGGCGCTGCCCTCCGGGCTGGGCCAGGAAGGCGCAGGCGATGTGGTGGCGGTTGGCGCCGGCGTGACCGACGTCAAGGTCGGTGACCGGGTGGCCTATGCCGGCGGTGCGGCCGGCTCCTACTCTGAAGTCCGCAATATGCCGGCCAACCGGCTGGTCAAGCTGCCCGCCAAGATCAGTTACGAGACCGGCGCGGCCATGATGCTCAAAGGCATGACGGTGCAATACCTGTTTCGTCGCACCTACAAGCTTCAAAAAGGCCAGACCATCCTCTTTCATGCGGCCGCCGGCGGTGTCGGCCTGATCGCGATGCAGTGGGCCAAGGCGCTTGGTGTGACCGTCATCGGCACGGTGGGCTCGCCCGAGAAGGCCGCTCTGGCACGCAAATATGGTGCCGACCATGTGATCCTCTACAAGCAGGAGAACATCGTCGAGCGGGTGCGCGAGATCACCAAGGGCGCGATGGTGCCGGTGGTCTACGACTCGGTGGGCAAGGACACCTTTGCGGCCTCGCTCGATTGCCTGCAGCCCTTCGGCCTGATGGTGAGCTTCGGCAATGCCTCGGGTCCGGTGCCACCGCTGCCGCTGACCGCGCTAAAGGGCACGCTCTACATCACCCGCCCGTCGCTGGCGCCGCATACCGAAAAGCGCGAGAACCTGCTCGAGATTGCCGGTGACCTGATGAAGATGGTGTCGTCGGGCAAGGTCAGCATCGAGATCGATCAGCGCTACAAGCTCGCCGATGTGGTCCAGGCGCACCGCGATCTCGAAGGTCGCAAGACCACCGGATCGACGGTCCTGCTGCCCTGAACCTTGTCTGACGCTGCCGGCGAGTCGGATCGCCGCTTCGGCGGCGTGGCTCGCCTGTATGGCGATGCGGCGGCCGACCGGATTCGCGCCGCCCATGTGGTCGTCATCGGTATCGGCGGGGTGGGCTCCTGGGCGGCCGAGGCACTTGCCCGATGCGGCGTGGGCCGCCTGACCCTGATCGACATGGACCATGTCGCCGAGTCGAATGTCAATCGTCAGGTGCATGCCCTGGGCTCGACGCTTGGCGCCTCGAAGATCGAGGTGATGGCCGCGCGAATCGCCGATATTTCGCCGGATATTCAAGTCGATCTGATCGACGACTTCGTGACGGTCGAGACTGCGCAGGCCATGGTCACACCGCTGGCCGATGTGGTGATCGATGCGATCGATGCGCCGCGCGCCAAGGCGGCGGTGATTGCGCTGTGCGCGGCGCGCGCCCAGCCGATCATCGTGTGCGGCGCGGCCGGTGGTCGCCTCGATCCGTTGGCGCTTCGGCGCGCCGACCTCACCGAAGTGCGCGGCGATCCGCTGGTGGCGTCGGTGCGTGCGCGACTGCGACGTGAACACGGGTTTACCCGCGAAAAGGCCCGGCTCTTTGGTGTCGAGGCGATCTGGTCGCCGTCGCCGCCTGCGGCCTCAAGCCGCGCGGTCGGTGTCGAAGGCGAGGGCAAGGGTGAGCGAAGCATCGCGCCCGGCGCGCCCCTGGCCTGCTCGGGATATGGCTCGACGGTCATGGTGACCGCTGCGATGGGCTTGGCTGCCGCGGCCTGGGCGGTGGAGGCGATGGTGCGTCGCGCCATGCCTTGAATCGGCAGCGCTGCTATAGTCGTCGGCCGTGACTTTCGTCACGTTTTTCGAGGTCGTGCTGCTCCGACCGACACGCGCGGCCCTCAAGACAAGTACAAAAAGGCGGCCTACTTTCTGCCGGAGACGATATGAACCGTTTTGCCCTGCTGGCTGTGCCCTGTTTTGCACTCGCCTGCCTCTCAGCCAACGCTGAACCGACCTCGGTTCTCTTTGTCGGCAACAGCTACACCTTTGGCCGGGTCGATCCCGTACTCAGCTACAACAGCGCCAATGTCCGCGACCTGACCGCGGGCTTCAATGCCACCAACCCCTCGGGCACCAACAGCTACCCGGTGGGCACCGCAGGGCAAGGCTACTTCGAGCCGCATCCCTGGGGCGGTGTGGCTGGCATCTTCAAGAAGATGACCGACGAGGCCGGTCTGAACTACGACGTGGCGATGTCGACCCGCAATGCCGCATCGCTGCGCGGCCAATTCCTCGACACCGCCAACGCCGACTGGAAACTGCGTGAAAACGTGGCAACGCAGACTTGGGACAAGGTAGTCCTGCAGGAGCAAAGCGATGCGGCCCTGCCGCCGGGCATGGGAAAGAACGCCAATCTGGCGACCTTCAATGCCTATGCTGACAAGTTCGAGCGCTTCATTCATAACGGCGCCGCGCAGACCTATACCGAGACCCAGCTGTTCGGCAGTCTGGCGAATTGCACGGCGACCGGCTTGTCGACGGGCAGTTGCAATACCTCCCGCACGATTGCAGCCAACCCCTTTGCCAGCGCGAAAACCCAGGTCTATCTCGAGCAGTCCTGGGCCAGGCCCGACATGGTCGAGGCGCACAAGATCACCACGCCCGACAAGACCACCGCCAATGGTGCACCGATCGTCGACACCAGCGCGGCAGGCGGCCAGGCCACGCTTTACTACAGCAAGCTCTCTGGCATGACCACCGACCTTCACAACGCGTTCTACAACAAGGCGGCCAGCAACAGCGGCTTTACTGGCGTGGTGCCGGTCGGTGATGCCTTTCAGCGGGCGGTCGATCAGGGTCTGGTGCTGGGCAGTGGCTTTTATGATGCCAACGGCGTCTATCGCGCACCGCCCGACGGAACCATCGATCTCTGGTGGCTCGATCGCACCCATGCAAGCCTCTTTGGCTCCTATCTCAGCGCGCTCACACTCTTCGGCTCCCTGACCGGCCTGAACCCGATGATGCTCGGTGCCGATGAGCAGGCCGCCAGGGATCTGGGGATCACCTCGGCGCAGGCGCTGATGCTGCAGCGGGTCGCGGCCGAGACCGTGCCGGTGCCGGGCACGCTGCCGCTGGTGGCCGGTGGCGCCCTGTTGGCCGTGGCACTGGTGAGACGGCGGGTGCTGGCCTAAGTCCTCAGTCTTTGCGGCGGTGATAGCTGGTCACGCGCTCCACCTCATTGCGTGAGCCCATGAACACCGCAACCCG
>CAIKZV010000554.1 GCA_903831925.1 uncultured Burkholderiales bacterium | reverse complement strand
GCCACCGACTTGCCGGCCATGGCAAGTGCCTTGCTGTAGACCATCTTCATCGCCGGCGACGAATGAAAATCGCGGCGCTCGGTCACATACCAGTGATCGTGCGCATCAGCGCAGCCGTGCAGAAAGACCCAGCGGTCGCTCGAAATACCAAGGCTGCGCGCCTTGGCAAGGCTGCAGACGATCACCGCCGCACCCTGATCGATGAAGGCATTCGCATTCATGTAGCGCGTATAGGGAAACGCGATGTAGGGATTGTCGGGAGCGAGCTGGGCAATTCGCTCGCCATTAAAGCCGTCGCGACGATCGGCAAGCGGATTGCCTGCGGCCACTTTGGCAAATCGCGCCAGCAGTTGTCCCATCGCGTGCTGATGCTCGGCAAGGCTGTGCCCGGCGTGGGCTCTGATCGCGTTCTCGAAGAAGGGATACATGTAAATCGCAGCGCGCGCGCCGTGAATGTCTTCGACATCCGACCAGCCGCGCTTTGCCACCCCCCACGACTCTGAACTGCCACCGGGGTCTTCATTCCAGTCGAGTGTGATGCCGGCCCGCTGCGCGGCTTTCTGGGTGGCCAGTGCTTCGGCGCCCACCACCATGCCTGCCGACAGCTCGCCCCGCGTGATGGCCTGCGCCATCTGATTGATCGACCACTGCGGCATGTTGCCGCCGGGATGGGTGTAGACGAGGCGATTCGCCTTGTTTGCACCGATACGCTGGGCGAGCGATTTGGGTGGGTTTGAGAAGCGGCCGAAGGGGGATGCAAAGCGCGGGCTGGTATCGGAAAACAGTCGGACCACGACCAGCGTATCGAGGGCCTCGATCAATCGCTTGCCCGGACCGGCATCGTCTGCCGCGATCGCGGCCACTTTCGCCATCAGGTCGAGCGGGCCCATGGCCGCCAGGGGGTCGGTCTCGCGTTGTGTGAATTGGCCGCAGCCAACCAGCACCGGTGTGGTGTTCTCGTCCATTGCGTCTCCTGTCTCGGGTCCGCGTCAGGCGCGCCCGTCGATGTGCGTGTTGCTGTGTTGGTCTGGTACTGCCTTCAGTGTAGCGGCTTCGGGCGCCTTGACGAGTGCAAGCGCCGTCTCTACCCTCGGCCCACCAACGAGCAATCCTCAGGAAAATTCAATGACTGTCAGCGGCGAATCGCTGCGCTACGACCTGCGCGACCCGGCCATTCGCAGCAATCCTTATCCGGTCTTTGCCAGGCTGCGCCTTGAGGATCCGGTGCACTGGAGTCCGGCGCTCAGCGGCTGGCTGCTGACCCGCTATGACGATGTTCGTCGCGCGCATGTCGCGCCCGAACTCGGTTCTGACAGGATCACCCCGTTTTACAACAAGCTGCCGGCAACGCAGCAGGCGGTGCTGGCGGATGTGGTGCGCTATCTCAACCTCTGGCTGGTGTTTCGCAGCCCGCCTGAGCATTCGCGGCTGCGCAAGCTGCTGGGCGCTGGCTTCGCGATGCCAGTGATCCAGGGACTGGAGCCGCGTATTCGTCAGGTCGTCGACTCGCTGGCTGATCAGCTCGATGACGAACTGCAGTCGAACCGGCAGGTGGATGTCATCGCCTCGTTCGCGATGATGGTGCCGGCGATGGTCATTCTCGACATGATCGGTGCGCCGCAGTCGATGCTGCCCAGCCTCAAAGCCTGGTCTGATGACATGCTGCTCTTCATCGGCAGTGCCCAGGGCGTGCCGGACAAATACGAACGGGCGCGATCGGGGGCACAGAACATGTCCGCCTATTTTCGCGAGCTTATTGCGCAAAGGCGCGTTCAACCCTGTGACGACATGATCAGCCGGCTGATCGCAGCCCGCGATAATGACGATGCCCTCAGTGAAGACGAACTGGTGGCCTCATGCATGCTCATGCTCTTTGGCGGCCATGAGACCACCACCAACCTGATCGGCAATGCGGTTCATGCGCTGATCGTGCATCCCGAGCAGCGGGCCAAGCTGATCGCAAAGCCCGATCTGATCGGCTCGACGATCGAGGAGGTGCTGCGCTTCGATGGCCCGAGCAATTCAAGTGCTCGAATCGTCGTGACCGACCATGAACTCGGCGGCAAACGGCTTGAGGCTGGCCAACGCGTCTTTGCGATGGTCAATGCCGCCAACCGTGACGCCAGCCAGTTTGATCGGGCCGAATTCTTCGATATTGAGCGCACGCCCAACCGTCATCTCACCTTCGGTCAGGGCATTCATTTCTGCATGGGCGCATCGCTTGCCCGCCTGGAAGGCCGCATCGCAATCGATACCCTGATTCGGCGTTTCCCGTCGCTTGGTCTGGTCGATTCGGATCCGCCCGAGTGGACCAACGCCATGATCATGCGCGGCCTTCGCCGACTGCCGGTATGCTGATTTCCAGGGGTTTTGCCGCCAGCGGATGGTCGGTCGGTCCTGACAGCACCTGGCGTCAGCGTGATCATTGAGACGGCACGGATGAATCGCAACAGCAAGCCCTCGACGCGACGAGTCACGGTCGGACCCTTCAAGGTCGAGACCTCGAATCATGAATCGCAGCCCTGGCGGGATCTCTTTCACTTCTGCATGATGATCAGATGGCCAACGCTGATTGCGTTCATGGCCGCTGTATTCATCGGTTTCAACCTGCTTTTCGCGCTGCTTTATCAGGCAGTGCCCGGATCGATCGCCAATCTCAGTCCCCCAAACCTGATTGGCGCGTTCTTTTTCAGCGTCGAGACGCTGGGGACCGTGGGCTATGGGGATATGCACCCGGGTTCGGTTTACGGGCACCTGATTGCAACGCTGGAGATCTTTACCGGCATGGTCAGCATTGCGGTCATGACCGGTGTGATGTTCGCGCGGTTTTCGCGTCCGACGGCGCGGGTGATTTTTGCCAAGTTTGGTGTGGTCATGCCGTTCCAAGGCAAGACGGTTCTCATGATCCGTGTGGCCAACTGTCGGCAGAACATCATCATGGAGACGACTGCGCAGATGCATCTGGTCAGACGGACACGACAGGGTGAAAGCCTCATGCTGCGGCGTGTCGATGACCTGAAGCTCGTGCGAAGTGACTATCCGGTGTTTATTTTTGGCTGGAATCTGATTCACATCATCGATGAATCGAGCCCGCTGGCGGGCGAAACCGGCGAGTCATTGCGAGCGTCTCAAGCGATGTTCAATCTCACGCTCAGTGGCACCGATGAGGCGACCGGTCAGGTCCTGATGGCACGCCATCACTTGGTGGCCGATGACATACGCTTCAATCATCGTTACCGGGAGATGCTGTCCCGAACGCCCGACGGTATCGATCATCTCGATTATTCGGTGATCAGTATCGTCGAACCAATCGAGTCGCCGCCCGAACAAGCCTGATCGGGCTAAGGTCGATTCGAACGATTCTGCTGATCAGCGCCCAGGCTGCTCCTGCCACAGCGATCTGTCCGGCCTCGATGCCCAAATTGAAACCTGCAAGGCTTTGCAGTCGGTGGGTGGTGTCAAGACCGATGTCATGCAAAGCTGAGGCCAGTCCGAGGCCGTGAATCAGCGCGCATGCAAACACCAATGCGAGTCGAACCGGTACTCGAGGTGATATCGCCCCTCGACGATGCGCGGCCTCGAAAATCAGCATGCCGATGATGGTGGCCGCAATCGCCGGTTCGACAATCACCGGCGACACGGTGAGCCCTGTGAACACGCTGATCGACAGGGTGATCGCATGCCCGACGGTGAAGCAGGTGAGCGTCATCACGACGGTTTGCCAGCGGCCGCAAAAAAACAGCACCACCAGCAGAAAAAGCAGGTGGTCATAGCCGTTCAGGATGTGTTCGAGACCATCAACGAAATAGTTGCTGATGACCTGCCATCCTGAGGCAAAAAGCAGCTGGTGCGATCGCTGCGGCGTGAGGATGATCAGGCTGGTTTCGCTGCCGCGCGAGACGGTGATACCAAGTGACCGCTCCGATTCGGCCGCCCCGAAGAGATCGGTTTTCAGACGCAAGGCCCGGTCATGCCGATCCGGTGAATCAAGCTGAAAGCGACCCATGATGACGAGCTGCGAGGCCGGTGAATCGGGTGCTTCATCGCCGGGTGACAGCGACATCATCATGCCTTGCAGCGGTCGTGGTCCGGCATCGTCATGAAGCTGCAGGCGACGGTGAATCTGATCTGCGATCGATTGCCGATGCGCGTTCAGTTCGGAGGCGCTCAGCAGGTTGTCGCGGTTGATATCCCAAGCGTCCAATGCGCTGACAGGCACTGACACCACCATGAATGCACCGTCGCCGACCAGATTGATGGTGCCTTGTTGCGCGACCATCAGATGCGCCGGGGACGGGCGGGGCATGCCGACCAGCAGGCAGGCCAACAGCAGCAGGGTCGCCAGCCTGAGGGAGTGCATGCTGCCGTCGCGTCTCAGGGTCTTGGCGGCGTGCTGGTTGCAGCAGTCCCTTTGACGCAGCGCTGCACATAGGGATAGGTCTGGGTGATGTAGTAGTGATAGATCCCCTGCGGGAATTCGGGTGTGACGTCGAAGCGCCCATTGCATTCATCGAGGTCGCCCGAGCCGGCGACATAGTTCCAGTCTTCGGTGAACGCGCCCATGGCATAGACCGTCGTCGACGGACGACCTGCATTGGGCGTCGATTTGAGCTGCCAGCTGCCGGTCATGAGCCGCACTGCGCTCTTCGCGTCAGTCGCTGTGCTGTAGCCGTAGAGCGAATAGATCGGAAATCCATCCGGTGCCCAGCCGACCAGCGTGATGATGTTGGTGCCGCCACCGAGTTTGGTGACCAGTCCATTGGGCACGCCGTGGTAGTGGTAGGCCCCATTGGGCTGCACATGCCCGTTGCTGGCGTCAGTGCCAAAGCTGAAGCTCGATGAGGGGCTGAGGGCTTCCATGTGCCAGGTGCCGCCATTGCCGGCTGGATCGCAAACACCGCTGTTGTTGCAGGTGCCGGCGGTGCCCGGGTCGAATTTGATGCCGTTGAGCGCATGGCCCGAAGGCATCACTGCGGTCGCGGTCAGGTTGGTCAGCGCCGGTGTCAGGGTGTAGGTGGCGGCGATACTTTGTACGCTGACCGCGGTCGCAAAATTGCCGCCGGTCACCGAGTGGTTGGGGATGCCGTTGGCCGACAGAACCCGCGAGCTGGTGCTGCAGGTCCAGCTGTAGGTGTAGGGCTGATTGACTGCGGTGCCGTTCTGAGCAGGGTTGGTATTGGTGATGCCGCTGTCCGAAATGGGACACTTGATCGACACGGTGGATGTCGTGCCTGATGGGTTGGTCGGGTTGGTCGGGTTGGTCGGACTTGTCGTGCCGCCGGATGTCGAGCTTCCGCTATCGGTGCCACCGCATGCGCCAAGCGCAGATGTTGCGGCAATCACTGCCAGCATCATCAGGAATTCGGATCGGACAAGACTCATGACCTGTTGCCTCAATTGCGTTTGAAATTTGAGCGGCGAGTCTGACGATTCTCGCTGATTCACCCGATCAGTGCGATGTCCCGGCTAGAATGGCCCAGTCAGTGCTGAGGTGACACATGGATCCACTCATCGAAGGCCATCTGCGTTTTCGGGCCGTCACCTGGCCTGCAGAGCGCGATCGCTACGAATCGCTTGCAAAGCTCGGGCAAAGCCCCGAAACGATGGTGATCGCGTGTTCCGACTCGCGGGTCGATCCTCAAACGGTCTTTGGCGCAATCCCAGGGGAGCTCTTCGTTGTTCGCAATGTGGCCGGGCTGGTGCCGCCGTACACACCGGATACCGGATACCACGGCACCAGCGCAGCGCTCGAATTTGCGGTGCGGGTGCTGAAAGTGGCGCGAATTGCGGTGCTTGGCCACGCGCTTTGCGGTGGTGTGCTGTCGATGGTTGAGGGCGCGCCGGGCCTTGCACGAGACTTTGTCGAGCCCTGGATGCGGATTGCCGAACCGGCTTTGCAGGCCATTCCCAGGCAGCTCAGTCGCGATGATCGTTTGTGCGCGTGTGAAATGGAGGTGGTCAGGCTGTCGCTCAATAACCTGCTTACTTTCCCGTGGATCCGTGAGGCTGTCGATGCCGGCACGCTTCGGTTGCAGGGTTTTCGCTTTGATATTCGCAGCGGTTTGCTGACCACGCTGGTCGATGGTCGCTTTGTTCAGGTCGGATGAGTTCAGGTCGGATGAGTCATTGCCGCGACCATTCCGGTCGTTGCGCCCCCTTGCACCAAGGAGACTGAGATCGATGCCCCGGCGAATCAGCAAATGAGTAACGACCATCAACCCGGCTATCTGGTCAGCACCGCGTGGCTTCAGGCGCATCTTGACGATCCCGATGTCCGGATCCTCGACTGCACGACCTACATGACACCGCAGCCGGTGGGGCCCTCGCGCATCGACAGCGGGCGCGCCGACTGGGCAAAGGGGCACATTCCGGGTGCACAGCATGTCGACATGGTGAGCGACCTGTCCGATCCGCATGGCCGATTTCCGTACACGCTGCCCTCGGACACCCGCATCGCAGCGCTGATGTCACGGCTCGGTATCGGCAATGGCCATCGGGTGGTGCTTTATGGCGCTCGTCATCCGATGGTGGTGACGCGAGCCTGGTGGGTGCTCAGCACGCTCGGCCACAACGGCGTGATGATTCTCGATGGCGGCTTTGAGGCCTGGCAGCGCGAAGGCCGCCCGCTCAGCACCGAGGAACCGCATTTCGGTGCCGGGAGTTTTCGGCCCAAGCGGCATGCGAATCGGGTGGCCGATGCCAACGACGTTGCAAACGTGCTGTCCGATGGTTCGGCGACAACCGTCAACGCATTGTCGCCCGCCCAGTTCAAAGGCACGGGCGGTGCGCATTATGGTCGGCCCGGACGCATTCCCGGCAGTTTGAACCTTCCCGCCGCGTCGCTGATCGATCCGGCCACCGGCTGCTGGCGCCCGCGTGCTGAACTCGAAAAACTGGCACGTGATGCCGGGCTGGGCGACACGGATGATCCGGTGATCGTTTACTGTGGCGGCGGCATTGCGGCAACCGCCACCTGCTTTGCACTGCAGCTGATCGGTCGCACACGCGTTGCGGTTTACGACAATTCTCTGCTCGAATGGTCGGCAGACCCGACGCGACCGATGCAATGCGACGCATCCTGAAAACCTTCACACGAGACGCGACAGCCCATGTTCTACAGCACCGAAAAAGACAATCACGGCCTGAAGTTCAACCCCTTCAAGGCGCTCATCGTGCCGCGACCGATCGGCTGGATCGCCTCGGTCAGCAAAACGGGTGTCCCCAATCTCGCGCCCTACAGTTTTTTCAATGCGGTCAGCGATACGCCACCGGTGGTCTGCTTCGCCTCTGGCGGGCGCAAGGACTCGTTGGCCAATATCGCCGAAACCGGTGAGTTCACCTGTTCGCTCTCGAGCTGGGACCTGCGTGATCACATGAATATGTCGTCGGCACCGGTCGCAGCCGAGGTCGATGAATTCAAGTTGGCAGGACTCACGCCTGCAGCATCGACGCTGGTCAAGGCACCATGGGTCGCCGAAAGCCCGGCGGCCTTCGAATGCAAGCTCTGGAAAATGATCGAGATGCCTTCGGTGCCAGGCAAAACGCCGTACACCGTTGTGTTCGGCCAGGTGGTCGGCGTCCATGTGAAGGATGAATTCATCCGCGACGGATTGGTCGATACCGCAGGCATGCGGCCGCTGGCGCGCATGGGCTACATGGACTACGCAGTGATTACGCCCGAGACCAGCTTCACGCTCAATCGCCCCACCGCGAGTGCCGACAAGCTCAGTGCGACGGTGGTGCCGGGCCCCTGGGACGGCGTTTATCGCTGAGTGCGCAGGAATTCTCGGCGTTTTGCGGATCGTCATTTATGCGGTCCGCGAAATGACGGGCACGCTCGGCGGTTGACAGCCGCGGTGCGCTTCGTCAATCTCGACCAGATAACGGGACGATGATCCCGGAATTGAAAATCAATCCCGCCTCAGGCGGGGTGGAGACGCTCCAGTCGTAAGCGGCACGGCCGATGCGCTTGCACCCACGGTGTGCCTGCGTCGCGCATGCTGATTCGAGCGCCTCTGTCGATTCGATTTTTGAACAACGACGAAGGAGCAGGATCATGAGCACATCCCCGAAAAGCTTCACCCGGCGAGATTTCGTGAGGGTCGCGTCCGCGGCAGGCATCGCACCAACACTCGGCATCTCCTCGGCTCAAGCGCAGAAAAAATACGCCCCGGGCGTCACCGATACCGAGATCAAGATCGGTCAGAGCATCCCCTACAGCGGGCCTGCCTCGGCTTATGGTGCGATCGGCCGCGCGCAGACCGCCTACTTCAGGATGGTCAATGATCGCGGTGGCATCAACGGCCGCAAGATCAACTTCATCTCGCTGGATGATGGCTTCACCCCGCCCAAGGCCCTCGAGAATGTGCGCCGGCTGGTCGAGCAGGACGAAGTGGCTTTCATCTTCTGTGTGCTGGGTACGCCACTCAACCTGGCGGTGCGCCCCTATCTCAATCAGAAGAAAGTGCCGCACCTGTTCAATGCCGCCGGATCGCAGCGCTTTGCCGATCCCGAGAAATTTCCCTGGACGATGGGCTGGCAGCCCTCGCTGCGAAACGAATCGGTCTTTTACGCCAAGCGGGTCCTGGCCACCAAGCCGGGTGCAAAGATCGCCGCGATTTATCAGGACGACGACTTCGGCAAGGAGATGGTGGCCGGTCTGAAGGAGGGCCTGGGTGATAAAGCCGCTTCGATGATCGTCAGCGCCGAGAGCTTCCAGGCGACCGATCCGACCATTGATTCACAAATTCTGGCGACCAAAGCAGCCGGTGCCGACACCGTGATGATGTTCGCTTATGCCAAGCAGTGTGCCCAGGCGATTCGCAAGATCCACGATATCGAATGGCGTCCCGACATCTATCTGCACCTGGGGTCAGCCTCGGTCGGTGCGACGCTGCAGCCGGCTGGTCTTGATCGCTCGGTCGGTGTGCGAACCGCCGGCTTCATCAAGGACACCACCGACCCGCAGTGGCAAACGGATCCGGAACTCAAGCCCTTCTTTGAGTTCTTCAAGAAATACATGCCGGATGCGAATCTGTCGGACTCGCTGAACCTGTCGGGCTGGGCCTATTGCCTGACGCTCGAGCAGGTGCTCAAGCAGTGCGGCGATGACCTTAGCCGCGAAAACATCATGCGTCAGGCGGCCAATCTCAAGGAGTACCGCAATCCGGCATTG
>CAIKZV010000553.1 GCA_903831925.1 uncultured Burkholderiales bacterium | reverse complement strand
CCGATGAATGCCATCACCGTCGAAATGAAGACCACTTTCATTCGACCGGGCATCGGCCGGCTGAGGGTGATCGGCGAATGCGTGCATCGCGCGACCTCGCTCACCTTCTGCGAGGCGCAGGTTCGCGACGAGAACGGTGAGCTGATCGCCAAGGCCTCAGGCACCTTCAAGATTCGAAAACGCACGCCGGCGCCCGACGCTCAAGTGACCGCCTCAACCGACTCCCAGCCTCAGGCTTGAATGCTCTGAGCCCCCGTCTCGACCATCCGGCCAGACACCCCCATTGACCCTTCAAGGAAAATCATGAGCACACTCAACCGCCGTATCGTTCTGGCCTCCCGACCCGATGGCCAGGTCACGCCTGCGCAGTTCCGTCTCGAGGAAGTCGCACTGCCGGCCACCGCCGACGGCCAGGTGCTGGTGCGCAATCGTTTTCTGTCGCTCGATCCCTACATGCGCGGCGCGATGAACGACCGCAAGTCCTATCGTCAGCCGCAGGCGTTGGGCGAGACCATGGTCGGCGGCACGGTTGGTGAGGTGGTCGAAAGCCGGCACCCCGGATTCAAGGTCGGTGATGTGGTGGTCGGCGGATTCGGCTGGCAGCACTTCGGTCTGTCCGATGGCGCCGGACTGCGCAAGGTGGATACCTCGCGAGTGCCGATTCAGGCCTATCTCGGTGTGGCCGGTATGCCGGGTGTAACCGCCTGGGTGGGCCTGAACCGGATCATCAACCCTAAGGCCGGCGAGACGGTGGTGGTCTCGGCAGCATCGGGCGCAGTCGGTTCGGTGGTCGGTCAATTGGCCAAGTCGGCCGGTTGCCGGGTGATTGGCGTGGCCGGGGGCAGCGCCAAGTGCAGTGCGGTCATCAATGACTTCGGCTTTGATGCCTGTGTCGACTACAAGGCTGGCCGACTGGTCGAGGATCTCGCCGCCGCCACGCCTAACGGCATCGACGGCTATTTCGAGAATGTCGCGGGTGCGGTGCTCGACGCGGTCCTCGATCGCATGAATGCCTTTGGTCGCATCGCAGTCTGCGGCATGATCGCCGGCTACAACGATGAGCCGATCCCGGTCTACAACATTCGCTCGATTCTCACCAATCGCCTGAAGATCCAGGGCTTCATCGTCTCGGAATTTGCCGATGCCTGGCCGCCGGCCCTGGCCGAGCTGGCGCAACGGGTGGGTGACGGCAGCCTCAAATACCGCGAAACTGTGTCCCGCGGACTCGATTCGGCACCGGCAGCCTTTATCGGGCTGCTGCGCGGCGAAAACTTCGGCAAGCAGCTGGTCGAACTGGTCTGATCATTTTTTCGGTCGCATGCGACTCTCATCCAACACGTCAGGAGACCTCATCATGAACGCACCCCAAACCACCGTCCGTTCGCAGGTGTCAGAGCAGGAATGGCAGCTTCGCGTCGACCTTGCCGCGGTTTATCGGCTGATCGCACTCTACGGCTGGGACGACCTCGTCTTCACGCATGTCTCGGCCCGGATTCCCGGCCCCGAGCACCATTTCCTGATCAATCCCTATGGCCTGATGTTCGAGGAAATCACCGCCTCGTCGCTGGTCAAGATCGACATGAACTGCAAGCCGCTGCTGCCGACACCCTACAAGGTCAACCCGGCCGGTTTCGTGATCCACAGCGCGATCCATGAGGTGCGTGAGGATGCCGGCTGCGTGCTGCACACGCATACCCGTGCAGGCGTGGCGGTATCGGCGCAAAAGCGCGGTCTGCTGCCGATCTCGCAGCAGGCCAGCGTCATCATGAGTTCACTGGCCTATCACGACTACGAAGGCATTGCGGTGCGCGACGACGAGCGGGCTCGCCTGCAGGCCGATCTGGGTGGCGCAAAGTACATGATCCTGCGCAACCATGGTCTGCTGACGGTCGGCGCGACCATGGGCGAAGCCTTCCAGGCGATGTATTCGCTTGAGAGCGCCTGCCAGATCCAGGTCGGTGCGGTGGGTGGTGGCGCCGAGCTGATCGAAGTCGGCCAGGAAGTACTCGACACCGTGGCGCATGCGATTTCGGTGCAGCGTACCGCGCTCAGCAGCGCCGAGATCTTCGCAGCCCTCAAGCGCAAGCTCGATCGCCGCAATCCGGGTTACGCCGACTGAGGATGAATCGCCGGCAGGGGCCGGTCACCGTTTCAATCGGTGACTGGCCAACTCAGCGCGAGCAGGCCACCGCGATCCGGATGGCGGTTTTCGTGGGCGAGCAGCAGTTGCCGGAGGCTGACGAGATCGACGCCCACGATCCGCTCAGCCTGCACGCGCTGGCGCTTGATGCTGGCCGTGTGGTCGGCACAGCACGACTGTTGCCCGATGCGCGAATCGGCCGGATGTCGGTCTTGCCCGTCTGGCGCCGGTCAGGGGTCGGCGGTCTGTTGCTCGAGCGTCTGGTGGCGATTGCGGCAGATCGCGGCGACCGGATCGTCGAACTCAGCGCCCAGGTCTATGTGCTCAATTTTTACGCACGACATGG
>CAIKZV010000552.1 GCA_903831925.1 uncultured Burkholderiales bacterium | reverse complement strand
TCCATCTCGCTTCGGCGGTGTCGGGCGAATGCGAGGCGGATTTCGATCTGGGGCTGCGATCGAACCTGGACAGTACCCGTGCGCTGCTCGACGCCCTGCGCAGCCAGTCCGATCGAGGCATTGCTGCCACCCGCCTGGTCTTTTCAAGCTCGGTCGCGGTCTACGGTCCGGATCCGGCCGTGCCGCTGCCCGCAATCGTGGGGGACGACACCTTCCCCGCCCCGCAGACCAGCTATGGCACGCATAAGCTGATCTGCGAACATCTGGTTGCCGACTACACCCGCAAAGGCTATATCGATGGCCGTGCGACTCGCCTGATGACGGTGACCGTCAGACCGGGGCGACCCAACGGCGCGGCCAGTTCCTTTTTCAGCGGCATCATCCGCGAACCGCTGGCCGGCGAAGAATCGATCTGTCCGGTATCGCCCGAGGTCTCGCATCCGGTGTCTTCACCGCAACGGACCGTCGAAGGCCTGATTGCGGTCTATGAGGCCAGTCGCGAAGCCTTTGTCGGCCGAACCGCCATGAACCAGCCGGCCCTCAATGTCACCGTGCAGCAGATGCTCGATGCACTCGAAAAGGTCGCCGGACCGGCAGTGCGCGCGCGGGTCCGCTTTGAGAAGGACGAGCGAATTGCCTCGATCGTCGCCAACTGGCCAAAGGGCGCGACCGCGGCCAGAGCAGCAAAGATCGGCCTCAAGCCGGAGTCGGGTTTCGAAGACATCATCAGACAATACATCGCCGACTGCGCCAGCACACCGGCGGCTCTCAAGGGGATGAGCGCATGAATCAGATCGACCTCAAAGGACGTGTCGCGGTCATCACCGGCGGGGCACAAGGTATCGGGCGAGCGATCGCACACCGTCTGCTTCAATCGGGCGCGCGGGCGATCCTCTGGGATATCGACCAACAGGGCCTGAACAGCGCCGCTCACGAGCTGGGTTCACTTGGCCCGGTCGACACCCGCGTGGTAGAACTGACCGACGATGCCGCGGTCGCGGCCGCAAGTGCTGCCGCGATCGCTCAAGCCGGGAAGATCGACATCCTGATCAATAACGCCGGCATCACTGGCGGGAATGCACCGTCCTGGGAACTCGACCCGGCGGTCTGGCGCCAGGTGATCGAAGTCAACCTGGTTGCCCCCTGGCTGACCTGCCGGCATGTGGTTCCGGCAATGCTCTCGCAGGGCTATGGTCGCATCGTGAACATCGCCTCGGTCGCCGGCAAGGAAGGCAATCCGAATGCCTCTCACTACAGCGCCAGCAAGGCCGGCCTGATCGCCCTCACCAAATCCCTGGCCAAGGAAGTCGCGACCCGCGGCGTGCTGGTCAATGCGATCACGCCTGCAGTGGCCAAAACATCGATGTTCGAACAAATGACCCGTACCCACATCGAATACATGCTCGGCAAAATTCCGATGGGCCGATTCGTCGAAGTGGGCGAAATCGCCGCCATGGCGGCGTGGCTCTCGAGCGAGGAGTGCTCATTTTCGACCGGCGCGGTCTTTGACATCACCGGGGGGCGATCGACCTACTGAGCTTGCCGACAAGCTCAGTGATCAGGCGACGAAATAAGGACCCGAAGTCAGGCGAGACCCGCCGGCTTGTCGCAGGGCACAGTGCCCATTTCACCCGGCAGCGTGACTTCGAGCAATTCGAATTCACTGGAAGTCGCGGTCTCGTTGTGCTTCATCCCGCCGGGAATCAGCATCGACTCACCGGCCTGCAGTCGGATTGATCGGCCATCCTCAAACTCGAGATCGACCCAGCCCTTGAGGGCATAAATGAACTGGGCCTCGCAGACATGGTAGTGCCAGCCGGTTGGCTGAGACAGGCCTTGACTCGATGACATGACCTGAGCCCGCATCTTGCCACCCGTGGACGCGGCAACCATCAGATCGCGATAGGTAAAGAATTCGCGCCGGCCTGGCACCACCGGCGCGGTCAGCGATGTGGCATGGACCATTGAACCCGGACTCACGATCTGTGCGGCCTCGGATTGACTGACTGTCGCGCTGCGGTTCATGCGGGTCTCCCTGAATGTATGAGCGGCGCTTTTGTCGCCTGCACTAGCATCAGGCCATGACCCACACAATCTTGTCAAAGCCCCGATTTGCGTTACCCATCAGCGAAGCCCTGGCACCCGATGCGATTCACGTATGCTCAAACGCCGCGGGCGGTCGGCCCGAACGCGGTGCGCGATCGAATCACGCGAAATAATCACCACAGCCCCTGAGCGAACAATCGATGGTCATGCCCCTGTTTCGCCGAACCGGCCTTCGCTATCCGAGTGAGATGGCACGCGCCTTGGCGCTCGCACTAGCGACCACATTGGCGCTCGCACTGAGCGCACCGCTCTCTTTGGCACAGACTTCCGAGCCCTTCGATCCGCTGGTGACTTATTTCCAGCGAAACGACCTCAACCAACCGGCTGTGCAGGTCTATGCCTGCAGCCGATGCGAGGGCTTATCTCTTTATATTGCGTCGACCGCCTACTACCCGAGACCGATCGCGCCACCGGTATTGGTTGAATCGAGCCGGCAGGCGGCGACGACCTTCGATGTCACCGCCACCCGAATCATCAACGCGACGGCGCGCGACAACGGCAG
>CAIKZV010000551.1 GCA_903831925.1 uncultured Burkholderiales bacterium | reverse complement strand
GCGCATATAGGCCAGCGGCGCGATCTCGATCGACTGACGCTCGAACATCTTGGCGACGCGATCGAAACCCATCAGGTCATAGAGCGCATCGTAGAGCGGACGCAGATAGGGGTCGACTTTCTGCGCGAGATCGCCCGGCAGAAATCCCAGCCGTTCGCCCGCCTCGACCGCCGGCCGGGTGAGCACGATTTTCTTGATGGCATCGCGCTCGAGCGCATCGACCGCACAGGCGACCGCGAGATAGGTCTTGCCGGTGCCGGCCGGCCCGATGCCGAAAGTGATGTCGTGCGACAGGATGCTGCGCAGATATTCGCGCTGACGCGGTGTGCGGCCCTGCAGATCGGCCCTGCGGGTGTGCAGAACCGGCGAGGTGTCGTCGGCGGGGGCGATGCCTGGCGCAGCCGGCGCAGCACCTTCGGCAGGCGCCACATGGGGGGTGGGTGCTGTGGCCGCTGCGGCGACGTCGGGCATCGCGCGCAGCTGGATCAGCCCGAGCTGGATATCGTCGACCGACAGCGTGCTGTCGGCCAGCCGGGTGAAGTGCTCGAGTGCCCGCACCGCCTGACGCGCCTGCAGCCCCACGCCGGCCACCGCGAACTGGTCGGAGCGCCTGAGGATGCGCACGTCGTAGGCCTGTTCGATCTGACGAAGGTTCTGGTCAAGTGCGCCGCAGAGATTGGCCAGCCTGCGGTTGTCGGCACCGACCGGCTGAAAGGTGAGCGTGTTGATCTTCATTCAGTCGACGATCGGCACCTGCCCGCGCAGCGAGTGCGGCAGCGCGGAGGTGATCGTCAGATCGATCAGCTGACCGATCAGGCGCGGCGAACCGGCGAAGTTCACGACGCGATTGTTGCCGGTGCGCCCGGCGAGTTCGGCCGCATCCTTGCGAGAAGGGCCTTCAACCAGTACCGACTGAGTGCTGCCCACCATGTCCTGCGAGATGCGCCGGGCGTTTGCGTCGATGGTCGCTTGCAGGCGCTGCAGTCTGGCGAGCTTGACGTCCTGCGGCGTATCGTCCGGGAGGTCGGCCGCAGGCGTGCCTGGGCGCGGGCTGTAGATGAACGAGAAGGAATGATCGAAACCGATGTCCTCGATCAGGGTCATGGTCTGCTCGAATTCCCGTTCGGTTTCACCCGGAAAGCCGATGATGAAGTCGGAGGTGATCGTGATGTCCGGGCGGGCTGCGCGCAATTTTCGGATGATCGATTTGTATTCGAGCACGCTGTAGCCGCGCTTCATCGCCGCCAGCACGCGGTCTGAGCCCGACTGCACCGGCAGGTGGACATGCGCGGCGAGTTTGTCGAGGCTGGCATGAGCGTCGATCAGGCGCTGGGTGAATTCGCGCGGATGCGAGGTGGTGTAGCGAACCCGATCGATGCCGGGGATCTCGCAGACATAGTCGAGCAGCATCGCAAAGTCGGCGATCTCGGCGTCGGTGTCTGGTGTGCCGCGCTCGCCGATGCGGCCCAGATACGCGTTGACGTTTTGCCCGAGCAGCGTCACTTCACGTACCCCCTGTTCGGCGAGCAGGGCGATTTCAGTCAGGACGTCTTCGAAGGGCCGCGAGACTTCTTCGCCCCGGGTATAGGGCACGACGCAAAAGCTGCAGTATTTGCTGCAGCCTTCCATGATCGAGACGAAGGCGCTCGCCCCCTCGACCCTGGCCGGCGGCAGGTGATCGAATTTTTCGATTGACGGAAAGCTGATGTCGACCTGCGAGCGGCCCGAACTGCGCCGGGCCTCGATCAGCTGGGGCAGCCGGTGCAGCGTCTGCGGGCCGAAGACCACATCGACATAGGGCGCGCGACTCACAATGTTGGCGCCTTCCTGGCTGGCCACGCAGCCGCCCACGCCGATCACCAGATCGGGACGCTCGAGCTTGAGCAGGCGCATGCGTCCGAGGTCGGAGAACACCTTTTCCTGGGCCTTTTCGCGCACCGAACAGGTATTGAACAGGACGATATCGGCCTGTTGCGGATCATCGGTGGTCTCGATGCCACCGGCCTGCGACTGCGCGAGCACGTCGACCATCTTGGCCGAGTCGTACTCGTTCATCTGACAGCCGAAGGTGCGGATATAGAGCTTCTTGGTCATGGAGGTGCTGGCCTTGCTCGCGGGAATCAGCGCAAGCCGCCGGATCGGCGCGCAGCCGCCGCCCGTTCGGCGACCACCTGATACTCCGCGTCGGTCAGCATCCAGATCTGGAGGATTTCGCCCATGTTGCCGCGCACGAAGGCCACGCGATAATCGCCGCTCAGACTGGCCGGCATGCGAATCATGTTCTGTTCGTCATAGATGCGAGCACCCGCCCCAAGCCTGACCGCTTGCCCGTTCATGAAGGCTTCGGGGAAGGTCGCCGGCTTGAAAAGCCCCGGCACTGCTTCGGGCGGGATGATCCGGTTGACCTGCGCCGATGCCGATGAGACAAGCGCGCCGGCGGTGATCGCCATGGTCAGCAGGCGCACCGCCGCGGTGTGCAAGCGCCACCGGCGTTCGGGCTTGCGCATCGACAATTCGCTTGCGGGGGATCTGTGCATATCGCCGGATGATAGCAAGGTGGCTGCACAAGGATCGGCCGCGCTGTCATGGGTCGGACATCGCGGTGATGGAGCATTGTCCGACGCCTCCACAATCACTTCCGTGAGAATTTCATGACAACGCCGATTGATACCGACCTGAACGACCTGCGCCGACGCATCGAGCGCGATCTGATCGACAGCTATGACGAGGCGCTCGAGATGGAACTCGAGGATCAGGCCTTTGACATCCCTGGCACCGAACCGGCGCAGCCGGCCACCGACGCCGACCGTCGTGCTCGCATGCATTATTTCCAGGAGCTGTTCAGGCTTCAGGGAGAACTGGTCAAGCTCCAGGACTGGGTCGCCAAGACGAAGACCAAGGCGGTCATCGTGTTCGAGGGTCGCGATTCAGCCGGCAAGGGTGGCGTGATCAAGCGCATCACTCAGCGCCTGAATCCGCGGGTCTGCCGGGTGGTGGCGCTGCCTGCACCCAATGATCGCGAGCGAACCCAGTGGTATTTCCAGCGTTATATCTCCCATTTGCCGGCCGGTGGCGAGCTCGTCCTGTTCGATCGCAGCTGGTACAACCGCGCCGGCGTCGAGCGGGT
>CAIKZV010000550.1 GCA_903831925.1 uncultured Burkholderiales bacterium | reverse complement strand
GTCTGCCCGTCGATGGCCACGTCGGCGATGCAGGCGGGCGCGCCGGTGCCGTCGATCAGGGTGGCGCCGCGGATAACCAGTTCATGCGCATTCATGGCTTGCGTCTCCTATTGATCAGGCCATTCTCGGCCACCGACCGGGACAAGACAACCCGGCGCAGGCCCTGCGCGATCCCGGGACGGCGGGAGTGACCCTGTCGCAACCGTTAAAATCCGGTTTTTGACACTCATCGGAGATCCTTTCTCGTGCGCCTGACGGACAAAGTAGCCATCATCACCGGATCGGCCCAGGGCATCGGCCTGGCGACTGCCCTTCGATTTGCCGCCGAGGGAGCGCGGGTGGTCGTCTCCGACATCGGCCAGCAGCGGGTCGAGCAGGCGGTTGCCGCCATCGTCGCCCAAGGTGGTCAGGCGATCGGCGCGGTCGTCGATGTCACCGATCGGATGGCGATCGACGCCATGGTGGCGAAGGTCAAGGCCACCTGGGGGCGAATCGATGTCCTGATCAACAATGCCGGCATCACCAAGGACGCCCGGCTGGCCAAGATGAGTTCGGCGCAATTCGATGCGGTGATTGCGGTCAATCTCAAAGGGGTCTTCGAGTGCACCCAGGCGGTGGCCGAGACCATGACCGCGCAGGGTTCGGGCTCGATCGTCAACGCCTCATCGGTGGTCGGTCTTTACGGCAATTTCGGTCAGACCAACTATGCGGCCACCAAGGCCGGCGTGATCGGCTTCACCAAGACCTGGGCGCGCGAACTCGGCCCCAAGGGTGTGCGGGTCAATGCGGTCTGCCCGGGTTTTGTGATGACGCCGATCCTCGATACCGTGCCCGACGCGGTCAAGCAGAAGATGATCGAAAAGGTGCCGCTTGGTCGGCTGGGCCGCCCGGATGAAATCGCCGCGGTCTACGCTTTTCTTGCATCGGACGACTCGAGCTACATGAACGGCGCAGTGCTCGAGGTGTCGGGCGGCATCCAGCTCTGACTCCAAGTTTCAGCGATGGGTTGCTACTCGTCGCTGTCGCCGCCGAACACGCCCGACAGACCGCCGCCAAGTGCGCCGAGCCCGAGCAGCCCACCCTGTTCCCGTCCGCCGCCGCCGGTCTGGGGAGCGGCCGCAAAGATGCGCGAGGCCAGCCTCGAGAAAGGCAGCGACTGCAGCCACACCGTGCCGGGGCCGCTGACGACGGCAAAGAACAGGCCCTCGCCACCGAACAGGGCAGTCTTGATCTTGCCGACATACTCGATGTCGAAGCTCGCGCCGCCGGCAAGCGCCACCAGGCAACCGGTATCGACCCGAAGCGTCTCGCCGGCCTGCAGGTCGCGACGCATGACGGTTCCGCCGGCGTGCACGAAGGCCAGGCCATCACCTTCGAGTTTTTGCATGATGAAGCCCTCGCCGCCGAAAAAGCCCACGCCTAGCTTTTGCTGAAAGGCGATCCCGAGCGAGACGCCGCGGGCGGCGCACAAGAATCCGTCGCGCTGGCAGATGAGTTGGCCGCCGAGCTTGCCCAGATCCATCGCCAGGATCTTGCCGGGGTAGGGCGCGGCAAAGGCAAGCGTGCGGATCTGGCGCGATTGATTGGTGTAGACCGTCGTAAAGAGCGACTCACCGGTGAGCAGCCGCTTGCCGGCGCCGACCAGCTTGCCGAACAGACCGCCGGCGCGCCCACCGCTGCCACCGCTGTTGCTGCCGTCGCCGAAGATCGTCTCAAGCGAGACGCCGTCCTCCATGTACATCAGGCTGCCGGCTTCCCCCACCATGGCCTCGCCTGGATCGAGGTCGACCTCGACGAACTGCATTTCATGACCTTCGATCCGGTAATCGATGACATCCATTGCCATGGCTTGCTCCTTGGGAAATTGGGCGGCGTCCGATTGTAGCCAAAGGCTATAATCGGGTGCTTGGCGGCGCTGGCCGCGGCACCGGCATTGCGTCAATGGCAAGCACCCACGTCCTGTTTGAGGAAGACGGCGCATTCAAGGCCGGCACGGTGCTTTCCGACGCGGGCTCCAGCCTGCAGGTCGAAGCGGCCAGCGGCAAGCGCACCAAGGTGAAGGCCACCTCGGTGATGCTGCGCTTCGCGGAGCCTGCCCCGACCGACCTGATGCAGCGCGCACACGGCGCAGCCGAGGGCATCGACCTCGACTTTCTCTGGGAGTGCGCCCCTCAGGACGAGTTCGACTTCACCGCGTTCGCCGGCGACTACTACGGCCATGCGCCCTCGGCGGTCGAGTCGGCCAGCCTGCTGTTTCGGCTGCACTCCTCGCCTGTCTACTTCTATCGCAAGGGACGTGGCCGCTATCGGCCTGCGCCGCCCGACACGCTGCGTGCCGCGCTCAGCGCGATCGAGCGCAAGAAGGAGCAGGCCGCACGGGTCGAGGTCTGGGCCTCCGAGCTTGCTGCCGGCCGCACGCCGGCGCCGGTCGCCGCCGAAGCCGCCCGCCTGCTGGTGCGGCCCGACAAGAACAGTCTCGAATGGAAAGCGCTCGACGCGGCCTGCGTCCTGACCCGATCGCCGCCCGAACGGGTGCTGCTGTCAGCCGGCGCCTTTCCGAATGCCCGCGCCCTGCATCTCGAGTGTTTCCTGGCCGACCAGTTCGCTCGCGGCGAAGGTTTTTCCGACGTCGGCACCGCGCCGCTCGATGAGGCGCTCGCCCGGGCCCGCGCCAGCCTGCCGCATGCCGAGGCGCAGCCCTTCTCGATCGATGACTCGACCACCACCGAGATCGACGATTGCCTGTCGGTGCAGACCCTGCCCGATGGTCGCCTGCGGATCGGCGTGCACATCGCCGCGCCGGCGCTCGGCATCGAGCGCGACAGTGCCCTCGATCGCATCGCCCGCGACAGGATGTCGACGGTCTACATGCCCGGCGACAAGATCACGATGCTGCCGGCGGCGCCGATTGAGCGGTTATCTATCGACGCCGGCCGCGAGATGCCGGCCCTGTCGCTCTATGTCGATCTCGACGAGGCCGGCACCAGCCTGGTCGCCAGCCAGAGTCGGGTTGAAATGATCCGCGTGGCCGCCAATCTTCGACACGACCAGCTCGATGAGCAGGTGACCGAAGCCGCGCTCGCCCCGCCCCTCGACGGCCTTCCCGATCCGCTTGCCGGCCTGGCGCAGGCGAGCGCGCTGCGGGCGCTGTGGCGTCTGACGCTTGCGCTGTCTGCCGAGCGCGATCGCGTCCGCGGCAAGCCCGAGGCCCGGCATCGCATCGATTTCAGCTTCTATGTCGATACCTCGGCCGATGGCGAGCAGGCGGTGCGGATCACCCAGCGGCGTCGCGATGCACCGCTCGATCGCATCGTGGCCGAACTGATGATCCTGGCCAATTCGGCCTGGGGGCAGTTGCTCGCCGATCAGCGTGTGCCCGGCATCTACCGCTCGCAGCAGGCCGGCGGGCGGGTGCGCATGAGCACGCAAGCTTTGCCGCACCATGGGCTTGGGGTGGCGCAATACGGCTGGTCGACCTCGCCGCTGCGCCGCTATACCGACCTGGTCAACCAGCGCCAGCTGATCGCGGTGGTCAGCGCGCAGGAGCCGCCTTATGCGGCCGGCGACGCCGAGCTCTTTGCGGTGATCTCGGCCTTCGATGCCCGCTACACCGCTTATGCCGAATTTCAGCAGCGCATGGAGCGCTACTGGTGTCTGCGCTGGATTGCCCAGCAGACGCAGCCCCGCCTGAAGGCGGTGGTTGTGCGCGACGAGCTGATTCGGCTTGCCGATGCACCGCTCTATCTGCGAATGCCCGAATTGCCGGCGATGGGCCTGTCGCCCGGACAGCCGATCATCGTCGACATCACCGCCTGGGATGAGCTCGAGCTGTCGGTGTCGGCGCGCTTCGTCGGCGTTGCCGAGGCGGCCGCCGGTGACGACAATGCCATGGTCGAGCTCGAAGACCCGATCGATGGTATCGACGAAGTGCCCGGCCCGCCGCAAGCCGAACTCGGCGATCCGGCGGCCACGCCGCTCGGTGCCGATGCCGAGGTCGATGCAAGCCCCGGCATGACGCCCGAGGCGACGCCGCCGGTCCCGTCTGCCGTCTGAGGAAAGGACGAGGGGCCGTGAGCCAGTCGACACCGCTTGCATCCGGCCTGATCCGCTGGCCTCGGGCAGCGTTGGGGCAGCCGCTGATCCGTGATCCGCTCGCGGTGGCGCTGGTCGCATCGCTGCTTTTGCACGCCGTCGTCATGTTCGCCCGGTTTTCGCCGCCGATTCAGACGCTGCTCAACCCGGCCGACTCCCGTCTCGAAGTCATCCTGCTCAATGCCCGCACGCTTAATGCGCCGCTTGCCCCCGAGGTGCTGGCCCAGGTCAATCAGGAGGGCGGCGGCGAAAACGAGCGTGGCCGCGCCCGTTCGCCGCTGCCTGCCGAGACCGCCGCCCAGGACGGCACCGTGATCGTGCCCAAACGTTCGCAGGTCGATCAGCTCGAGGTCAAGCAGCGTGAGCTCATGGCAGTGGCCAAAGGGCCGCAATCCTATGTCGTGCCCGAGACTCCCAAAGATGCCACGCCGACCCCCGAGGGCAGCGAGAGCGAAGCGATCCAGAGCGTGCTCTCGCGCATGCAGGCCGAAGTCGAAAAGAACATCGAGGACTACAACAAGCGGCCCAAGCGCATGACCTTCGGCATCAATGCCGTGGGGGTCAATTACGCCCGCTATGTGGCCGACTGGGCCAGCCGCATCGAGCAGATCGGCACCGAACGCTATCCGCCCGAATCGCGGGGGCGTCATTACGACTCGCTGATCATCACCGCCGAAATCGACCGCAACGGCAAGGTCATTGATGTCGTGATCAACAAGAAATCGAAGTTCGAGTCGCTCAACCGGGCGGTCAAGAAAATCATCTACGCCGGTCAGCCCTACGAGCGCTTTACCCCCGAGATGGCTCGCGACGGCGACATCCTTCAGATCGTACGAACCTGGACCTTCACCAACGATGGCCTCGAAACCAGCTCGCTACGCAGTAATCGGTAATCCGATCGCGCACAGCCGCTCGCCGGCCATCCATGCGCAGTTTGCCGCGCAGACCGATCAGGACATGGTCTACGACCGCCTGTTCGCGCCGCTCGACGCCTTCGCAGCCACCGTGGCGGCCTTTCGTGCCGAGGGCGGTCGGGGGCTCAATGTCACGCTGCCCTTCAAGACCGAGGCTTTCCGGCTGGCCGATTCGCTCACACCGCGCGCCGCGCTGGCCGGGGCGGTCAACACCCTGGCCTTCGACGGCGATCGGGTGCTCGGTGACAACACCGATGGCGCCGGTCTGGTCGATGACATCGAGCATCGCATCCATCTGCCGCTGGCCGGGGCAAGGCTGCTGCTGCTGGGCGCGGGCGGCGCCGCGCGCGGCGTGGTGCAGCCCTTTCTGGCTGCTGGCATCGCGCAGATCATGATCGTCAATCGCACCGCAGCCCGTGCCGACGAGCTGGTGAGCGACCTTGGCGCAAGGCTGCCGGCAGCCGATGCGGCAAAGCTTTCGGGGGGCGGCTTTGACGCGATCGCGGGTGGCTTCGACCTCATCATCAATGCCACCTCGGCAGGCCTGGCCGATGCCTCGCCGCCGGTGCCGGCTGCGGCCTGGTCGGGCGTGCGCCTGGCGCTCGACATGGTCTATGCCGCACAGCCCACCGCCTTCATGCGGGCCGCGGCCGATGCCGCTTGCCCGCGCATCGAAGACGGGCTCGGCATGCTGGTCGCGCAGGCGGCCGAGTCGTTTGCCCTGTGGCGCGGCGTGCGCCCGGCCACGCTGCCGGTCTATGCGATGCTGCGCGAGCAGCTCGCCGCAGCGCGCCCGTCCGCCTGATCAGCGTGGCGCGTCGATCCCTGACCGCGCGCCGGGCCATGCGTGTGCTGGGCGCGCTGATGCTCGCCGGACTGGTTGTCCTGATCGCCCTTCAGTGCTGGTATCTCGGTCACATCGTCTGGTGGAAGACCCATGCGCCCGAATCGACCCGGTTCATGCGCGAGCAGCTCAGCGTGCTGCGCGAGAAGAACCCAGAGGCTCAGCTGTCCTACCAGTGGGTGCCTTATTCCCGCATCTCGCCCCAGCTCAAGCGCGCCGTGATTGCCGCTGAAGATGCGCATTTCACCGACCATGAGGGCGTCGACTGGGAGGCGATCGAAAAGGCCCATGAGCGCAATCAGCAGCGCGGCAAGGTCACGGCCGGCGGCTCGACCATCACCATGCAGCTGGCCAAGAACCTGTTTCTGACCGGCGAGCGCAGTTATCTGCGCAAGGTGCAGGAACTCGCGATCACTTTCATGCTCGAGGCAGTGCTCTCCAAAGACCGGATTCTCGAGCTCTACCTGAACGTGGCCGAGTGGGGCGTCGGCGTCTTCGGCTGCGAGGCCGGTGCCCGACATCTCTATGGCGTGCCTGCCGAGCGGCTGTCGGCCGCGCAGGCGGCCCGCATGGCGGCCATGCTGCCGCGCCCGCGCTTTTACGACCGCAACCTGGGTGCGCCAGGCCTGGCCAGGCGCGCAGCCGTGATCCAGCGCTGGATGGGATCTGTCCAGACACCCTGAAATAACCTTCGTCCGTCGCGGGGTGCTGGCGCAGGTCCGCGGCAGGCGCCTAGAATGCGCGTCATCCGAACTCACCGCAGCCGCATCGGGCTGTGTCATCACGTGAATCTGCCGAACATCATCGTGCGGCCCGGAGCCAGCCACCGCTGACAGCGTTGCCTGGCACCACGGGTCGCATTTTCCCGACCCAGGGCCAAGCCAATGAACGATTCACCCACCGATCGCGATCCGGACGTCGATGACGACGTGATCGAACACTCCCATCCGCGCGACCCCGAGGACGCCCAGCGGGCACTGGGCGAGGTCGAGGATCTGCTCGACCGCCTGCAGGTCGTGCGCGAACAGGCTCGCCATGAGACCGAGTCACTCGACCCCGAGCGCCGTGTGCTGGTCGAAAATGTCGCGGTCGGCCAGCATCTGAGCCGACTGCGCCACCGCCTCGAGCCCCTGCATCCGGCCGATGTGGCCTACATCCTCGAGGCCCTGCCGCGCGACCGGCGCATGGTGGTCTGGGATCTGGTCAAGGCCGAGCGTGACGGCGAGATCCTGGTCGAGGTCTCCGACTCGGTCCGCGAGACCCTGATCGCCTCGATGGACCGCGACGAGCTGGTCGCCGCCGCCGGCACCCTCGATACCGACGACCTGGCCGAGATTGCCGATGACCTGCCCGACGACGTGGTCGAGCAGGTGCGCCGCCAGCTCACCCCCGAGGAGCGCGAGCAGCTGCGTGCGGCGCTGTCCTATCCGGAAGAGACGGTCGGTGCGCGGATGGACTTCGAGCTGGTCACGGTTCGCGAGGATGTGACCCTCGAAGTGGTCCTGCGCTATCTGCGCCGCTTCGAGCGCCTGCCCGACCATACCGATCAGGTCTTCGTGGTCGACCGTCATGATGTGCTGCAGGGCTCATTGCCGCTCGACCGGCTGCTGGTGAGCGAGCCCGACTCGACAGTCGAAGACGTGATGAAGCGCGACCTGCTCTCGCTGCAGGCGCTCGACAATGTCGGCGAGGCGGCGCAGGCCTTCGAGCGCTACGACCTGATCTCGGCCCCGGTGGTCGATGCCCGCGGTCGGCTGATCGGGCGTCTGACGGTGGCCGAGGTGGTCGACGTGATCCGCGAGGAAAACGATACCGAGGTACTGTCGGCCGCCGGTCTGCGCGATGAGGAAGACCTCTTTGCCTCGATCCTGAATTCGGCTCGCAACCGCTGGCTGTGGCTGGGGGTAAATCTGTGCACCGCCTTTTTTGCCTCGCGGGTCATCGGTGCCTTCGAGGGCACGATCGAGAAGGTGGTGGCGCTGGCAGCGCTCATGCCGATCGTGGCCGGTATTGCCGGCAATTCTGGCAACCAGACGATGACGCTCTTCATCCGGTCGCTCGCGCTCGGGCAGGTTACCTCGAGCAATACCCGGCAACTCGTGCGCAAGGAGTTGCTGATCGCGCTGCTCAACGGACTGGTCTGGGGCGGTATTGCCGGCGCCTTTGCCTGGCTGCTCTATCGCGGGACTGCCGAGGGCCCGATGCTCGGTCTGACGATGATGCTCGCGATGGTGCTCAACATGCTGCTGGCTGCGCTGATTGCGATGGCGGTGCCGCTGGTTCTGCAGCGGGTCGGTCGCGATCCGGCACTCGGCTCGTCGGTGCTGCTGACCTTCTCGACCGACAGCATGGGCTTTTTCATCTTTCTGGGACTGGCCTCGATCTTTTTTCACTGAGTCGCTTTTCACTGAGTCGGCGTCGCGTGTCAGACGCGTGTCAGACGCGTGTCAGACGGGCGGCCCTCACACGGGTGTCATGCCGATGTCACTGCGGCCCATCAAAGTAAAGGGTTAGCTGTCAGCCGCCTGACCACCCGAAGGAGCCCGCCGTGGCAAAAGATTTCTCGACGATGGAAAACTCGAACACCTCGTCAAACCCTAGCATCCACGAGGTCTCCGATCCGGCCCGACGCATCGTCGTGCGGGGTGGGCTCGCCGGGGTGACCACGGGTCTGCTCGGGCCGCTGGTGGCCGGCTGCACCACCGCCGGCCCTCATGCCGGCTCCAACGCACCGGTCTTCGAGCCCGGTCCGCAGCTCGGGTTCAAGTCGGTCCCGCTCAGCACCGCCGATAGCGTGACCGTGCCTGCGGGCTATGCCACCTCGGTGATCTGCAAGTGGGGCGATCCGGTCGGCGTGCCGGGCAATATGCCCACCTACTCGCCGGCTGCGACCAATACCGCTGCCGAGCAGGCAGTGCAGGTCGGCATGCATCACGACGGCATGCACTACTTTCCGATTGATGGCAGCCGCCGTGGCGTGCTGGTGTTCAACAACGAATACACCGACGATGGTCTGCTGCATGCCGACGGCATGAAGAACTGGAATGCTGACAAGGTCGCCAAATCGATCGCCGCCCACGGCGTCACCGTGGTCGAGGTGGCCCGCCAGGCCGACGGCAACATCGAGATGGTGCTCCCCTCCAAGTTTGCTCGCCGCATTACCGCTGCCACACCGACCACGATCGCCGGCCCTGCCGCCGGGCATCCGCTGATGCGCACCGCTGCCGATCCGTCGGGCACGACCGTTCTCGGTACGCTCAACAACTGCGCCGCCGGCCCGACCCCCTGGGGCACTTATCTGACGTCCGAAGAAAACTTCATTTTCTATTTCAACGGACCTGACAAGCCGGATGCCGACCAGCAGCGCTGGGGTTTGCGTGCCAATGGCGCCGGCTATCGCTGGCATGAGTTCGAGACCCGCTTCGATGCCGTCCGCAATCCCAACGAGCCCAACCGCTTCGGCTGGATTGTCGAGATCGATCCGACCGACCCCACCATGACGCCGATCAAGCGCACCGCCATGGGTCGCGGCGCGCACGAGGGCGCGACGACCACCGTGCGACCCGATGGTCGGGTGGCGGTCTACATGGGCGAGGACGCCCGCTTCGAATACATCTACAAGTTTGTCAGCCGTGACCGCATGCAGCCGGGCGGCTATGCCGCCAACCGCACCCTGCTCGATCACGGCACGCTCTATGTGGCCCGGTTCAACGCCGATGGCACCGGTCAGTGGCTGCCGCTCAAAGCCGGCACCGGCGGGCTCACGCCCGAGCGCGGCTTCGCCGATCAGGCTTCTGTGCTGATCAAATCGCGTCAGGCGAGCGATGCGCTGGGCGCCACAAAGATGGATCGCCCTGAATGGATCGCGGTCGATCCGCGCACCGGCGAGCTCTACTGCACGCTCACCAACAATTCGGAGCGCGGCGCGCAGGGTCGCCCGGCGGTCGATGCCGCCAATCCGCGTGCCAACAACTCCATGGGCAACATCATCCGCTGGAAGGATGCCGATGAAGGCGATGGCCTCGCCTTCACCTGGAATCACTTCGTGATGGCGGGCGATCCGGCGCTGACCCGAGCCGATGCTCGCGGCAACATCCGGGGCGACAGCTTCGCCTGCCCCGACGGGTTGTGGTTCGATGCCCGCGGCACGCTCTGGATCCAGACCGACATGAGCACCAGCGCCATGGGCAAGGGCGACCTCGCCAATACCGGCAACAACGCCATGCTGGCGGCCGACGCGCGCACCGGCGAAGTCCGTCGTTTCCTGGTCGGGCCGTCCGGCTGCGAGATTACCGGCATTACCGCGACGCCCGATCTGCGCACGATGTTCATCAACATCCAGCATCCGGGTGAGTCACCGACCGAGCGCGCCGATCCGGATGCGCCGACCCGCTATTCGCGCTGGCCCGACGGCGGCCGCCCGCGTTCGGCGACAGTGGTGATCCGCAAGCTCGACGGCGGGGTCATCGGCACCTGACGCACGGGTCGACGCGCCCAGTCCGGGCGCGGTCGCATGATGTGTCAAGCGCCAGAGCCGGCGCCGGT
>CAIKZV010000549.1 GCA_903831925.1 uncultured Burkholderiales bacterium | reverse complement strand
AGGCGAGCGCCAGTGCCGCCCGCTTGCGCTCGCCGCCCGAGGCGGTCGCCGGGTCGGCGGCTTCGTTCAGACCGAATCGCTGCAAGTATTCGGCCAGCCGAGCCTGCACGCGCCAGCGCTCGCGCTCATCGTCGAAGGCCTCGAGCTGGCCGCGCTCGAGCAGACTGTCGTGCAGGGTCTCGGCCACCGGCAGCACCGGCTCCTGCTCGACCGCGCTGATCTTCAGGCCGTCACGCCGCTGCATCAGGCCGTCATCGAGCGGCAAGCGGCCGGAAATGACCGACAGCAGCGAGGATTTGCCGGTCCCGTTGCGCCCGATCAGGCCGATCCGCTCGCCGGAGAGCAAGGAAAAACCCGCAGAATCGAGCAGGGGGAGATCGCCGAACGCCAGTTGGGCGTCGACCAGGGTCAGCAGGGAGGAGGCACTCATTGGCCGCACGATACCGGAACTTCGTTGCGTCACGCCGCCTCGCTATACTCGCGGGCTAGAACGTCGCCTCAATTCCTTCAAGTGTCCGCGACCGTTGCGCCAGACAAGGCAGCGCGGCAGGCTGGAATCCCGAATGGCCAACCTACTGCTCCTGCTGCTGGTCAGTCCCTTTGCCGGCGCGCTGCTCCTGACGGCGTTGGCCGCGAGGCCTCGCCCGGTCGAGCTGTCGCAAGTCATGGCCGCCGAGCAGTCTCAGCTGCAGCGATCGGCCTGGATCGCCGCCGCAGCGGCCGGGCTGTCAGCGCTGGCGCTGCTCGCGCTTGCCCCCGATGTCATGGCAGGGATGCCGGCCCGCGCGCGTTGGTCGTGGCTGCCGGCGCTCGGCGTGGGATTCGGTCTGCGCCTCGATGGCCTCGCGCTGCTCTTTTGCGGCCTGATCGTCGGCATCGGTCTGCTGGTGGTGCTCTATGCCCGCTACTACCTGTCGGCCGACGACCGTACCGCGCGCTTCTACGCCCTGCTGATGGCCTTCATGGGGGCGATGCTCGGGATTGCGCTGGCCGACAACCTGATCGTCCTGGCGATGGCCTGGGAGCTGACCAGCCTGATCTCCTTTTTGCTGATCGGCTTCTGGCAGCACCGCGTCGACGCCCGTCAGGGTGCGCGCATGGCGCTCACCGTCACCGGGGCGGGCGGCCTCGCGCTGCTGGCGGGCCTGCTCATGCTCGGCTCGATCGCCGGCGGCTTCGAACTCGACACCGTGCTTGGCGCAGGCGACACGGTGCGCGCGCATCCGATGTACCCGGTTTGCCTCGGCCTGATCCTGCTCGGCGCCTTCACCAAGTCGGCCCAGTTCCCCTTCCATTTCTGGCTGCCGCAGGCCATGGCGGCGCCCACCCCCGCGTCGGCCTATCTGCACTCGGCGACGATGGTCAAGGCCGGAATCTTCCTGTTGGCCAGGCTCTATCCGGTGCTTTCCGGGACCGACCTGTGGTTCTTCGGCGTGACCATCACAGGGGGAGTCACCCTGATGGTCGGCGCCTGGAACGCGATCTTCAAGCACGACCTCAAGGGCCTGCTCGCCTACTCGACCATCAGCCAGCTCGGCCTGATCACCATGCTGCTTGGCCTGAACTCGCCGCTGGCCGCGGTGGCGGCGCTCTTTCACCTGCTCAACCACGCCGCCTTCAAGGCCTCGCTCTTCATGGCGGCAGGCATCATCGACCACGAGACCGGCACGCGCGACATGCGTCGCATCAACGGCCTGTGGCGCACGATGCCGATCACTGCAGCCCTGGCGATCGTTGCCGCCGCCGCAATGGCCGGCGTGCCGCTCCTTAACGGCTTTCTCTCGAAAGAAATGTTTTTCGAGGAGGCGCTTGCCGTCGAAGGAACACGCGCGGTGCGCTTTCTGGTGCCGGCGGTTGCAGCGCTGGCCGCGGCGCTTTCGGTCGCCTATTCGGCGCGCTTCATCCACGATGTGTTTTTCAATGGCGAACCGGTCGATCTGCCGCGCACACCGCATGAGCCGCCGCGTTTCATGCGTGTGCCGGTCGAGATGCTGGTCGTGCTCTGCCTGGTGGTCGGACTGGTGCCGCAGCTGACGATCGGCCCGCTGCTGACCATGGGCGCGCGCGACATGCTGGGCGGCACGGTGCCCGAGTTTTCGCTGGCGATCTGGCACGGTTTCAATGAGCCGCTGGCAATGAGCCTTGCGGCACTGATTGGCGGGGGGCTGCTCTATGGCTGGCTGCAGCGCCAGTACAGCCTGCACACCACCGATGACGACGAAGGCGCGGGCAAGCGGATCTTCGAGCAGACGATGGCCGCACTGGTGAGCGCTGCCCGTCGCATCGATGCATCGCTTGGCCGACTCGGCACCCGCGCCAACCTGTTCCTGACGATCTGCGTGGCGATTGCGGCCGGCGCCCTGCCCTGGCTGATCGGCCCGTCGCCGCTCGACGGCATCACAACCCATCCGTTTGAGGGCATCGCGCTGGTGCCGCTCGCCCTGTGGGCCATTGCGGTGGCGGCAACCGTGGCCAGCGTCATCCTGGCTCGGGCGCGGCTGCCGGCGCTGGTGACGGTCGGTGCGCTCGGCCTGGTGGTGAGTCTGACCTTCGTGTGGTTTTCAGCGCCCGATCTGGCGATCACCCAGTTGCTGGTCGAAGTAGCCACCATGCTGGTCATGATGCTCGCGCTGCGCTATCTGCCCTCGCGATCGCCGCGTGAACTCGACGACCGGCGCAAACTGCGCGACGGCGTGATCGCCGCAACCGCCGGCATCGGCATCGGCGTGCTGGCCTGGGCGACGATGCTCAGACCGGTGAGCAGCCTGTCGGACTTCTTCCTGACGCGGGCCCTGCCGGAGGGCGGCGGCACCAATGCCACCAATGTGATCATCGTCGACTTCCGCGGCTTCGACACGTTCGGCGAGTCCTTCGTCTTGGCCGCAGCCGGCCTGGTGATCCACGACCTGATTGCCCGTCTGTCGCTCGCACCGGTCACCGGTCCGGCCCGCACCGGCCGCCTGGCCGCCTTCGAGCAGCGCTATCCGCTGATGCTGGCGACCACCTCCCGGATGCTGCTGCCCTTTGCGCTGATGGTCTCGGTCTACTTCTTTTTGCGCGGCCACAACCTGCCGGGTGGCGGCTTCAGTGCCGGGCTGATCACCGCAATCGTGCTGATGCTGCAGACGGTCTCCAATGGCACGCAGGCGCTTGCGCCAGGACGAGGGGTGAGTGACGCGAACCTGACCCGCAAGCTGAGCCGGCTGCACACCGCCATCGGCCTGGGTCTGCTGATCATCTGCCTGACCGGTCTGGGCAGCTGGCTGCTCGGCTATCCCTTCCTGACCTCGACTTTCATCCATCCCCATCTGCCGGTCGTGGGCGAGTTGCCGCTGGCGAGTGCTGCCGCCTTCGACCTCGGCGTCTATCTGAGCGTGGTGGGCACCACCGTGCTGGCGCTGGCCGGCATCGGTCGGCTGGCAAGAGGATCCTGAACATGGAACTGCTGATGGCCAGCGGAATCGGCGTGATGATGGCCGGCGGCATCTACCTGGTGCTGCGCCCGCGCAGCTTCGATGTCGTGCTCGGTCTGACCCTGATTTCGTATGCGGTCAACCTCTTCATCTTTTCGATGGGCCGCCTCACCGTCGGCGCCGCCCCGATCGTTAGCGAGGGCCACACCGACAATCTCGCCAGCCTGGCCGATCCGCTGCCGCAGGCACTGGTGCTGACCGCCATCGTGATCGGCTTTGCGATGACCGCCCTGCTGCTGGTGCTGGCGGTGCGCCAGCATGCGGCCGGCGACGACGACCTGATCGACGCGCCGGCGCCGCGCGACGCCGACACACCCGATCGGCCGCCCGCGCGATGAACCACGCCCCGATCGTCCCGGTGATCCTGCCGGCCCTGGTGGCGGCGCTGATGCTGATCGACCGGCGAATCGGCTCGCAGCGGGCGCTGGCCTGGCTGTCGGCCCTCCTCCTGGCCGGCTGCTCGGCCTGGATGCTGACACTGGCGGCTGACGGCTGGCGCGGCGTCTATCTCGTGGGCAACTGGGCGGCGCCCTGGGGCATCGTGCTGGTCGCCGATCGGCTGTCGGTCCTGATGGTGGCACTGACCAGCCTGCTGGCCCTGATCACGCTGGCCTCGGTGCAAAACGGCTGGGACAGCCGTGGCGAGCATTTTCATCCCCTGATGCAGATCCAGCTGATGGGGCTCAACGGCGCTTTCATGACCGGCGATCTGTTCAATCTCTTCGTCTTTTTCGAAGCGCTGCTGATTGCCTCTTACGGTCTGCTGGTGCACGGCGACGGCTCGGCGCGCATCCGGGCAGGACTGACCACGGTTGCCCTGAATCTGGTCGGATCGGCGCTCTTTCTGATCGGTGCGAGCCTGCTCTATGGCGTGACCGGGACACTCAACTTCGCCGATCTGGCGCTGCGGGTCGCGCAGCTCGACGGCGCAGGCGTCACCCTGGCCCACACCGGCGCCCTGCTGCTGCTGACGGTCTTTTGCCTGAAGGCCGCGATCCTGCCGCTGGGCTTCTGGCTGCCCGGCACCTATGGCCCGGCCGGGCCGGCGGTCGCCGCCCTCTTTGCGGTGATGACCAAGGTCGGAATCTATGCCGTGCTGCGGCTCTTCACGCTGGTCTTCGGCAACTCGGCCGGCGCGCTGGCCGAGGTCGCCTTCCCCTGGATCGTGTTGCCGGCAGCCGCGGGCTATCTGCTGGCGATGATCTGCTCGCTGGCCGGCACCGATCTGCGCAAGCTCGCGTCGATGCTGGTGATGGCGTCGGCGGCGTTTCTGCTGATCGGCATCGGACGGGCGAGCGAAGCCTCGATCGCCGCGGCGGTCTACTACCTGCCGCACACCACGCTGTCGGCGGCCGCCCTTTTCCTGGTGGCCGGACTGGTCACCCGCAGCCGCGGCGAACGCTCAGGCGACCGTCTGGTGGCCGGCCCCGCCCCGCTCAGCCCGGCGCTGGTCGGCGGGCTGTTTTTCCTGAGCGCGATGGCGGTCGCCGGCATGCCCCCGTTGGGCGGCTTCATCGGCAAGGCGATGCTGCTGCTGTCGATGCTCCCGGACGAAGGCCTGCCGGCGGCCATCGGCACGATCGGCTGGCTCTGGTTCATCATTCTGGCGGGCAGCCTCTTCGGTCTGATCGCGCTGGCGCGCGCCGGCAGCACGCTCTTCTGGAAGTCCGACGGGCCGACCGCGCCCGACGCCATGCCAGTCGGCTGGCGCGAAGCACTGCCGGTGGTCATTGCCCTGGCGGCCATTGCCGGCATCGCGATCGGCGCGGCGCCGCTGCAGCGCTACGCGCAGGCCACCGCGACGGATCTGCTGCAGACCGATGCCCTGATCGACGAGGTCCTGACCACCCGCCCGCGCCCCGGCCTGCATCAACCCTTACCGCAAACCTTCCGATGACAGTCACCGGCCTGCTCAGGAACCTGCTGCCCCGGCCCTGGACCGCCCTGTGGCTGTGGCTGACCTGGCTGCTGCTCAATCAGTCGCTGGCACCCGCGCAGATTCTGCTCGGTGGCGTGCTGGCGATTGCACTGGCCCGCTGGACGAGCACCCATTTCCAGATTGCCCACCGGTCCGACCGGGCACCGCTTGGACATCGCATCGCCCTGGCCGCGCGGCTTTTCGCCACGGTGGTCAGCGATATCGTGTCGTCCAACCGCCAGGTCGCAGGCCTGATCCTCGGTCGGGCGGATCGCCCGAAGCCCTGCTTCGTCTGGGTCCGACTTGATCTGCAGCAACCCGGCCCGATCACCCTGCTGTGCGCCATCGTGACGATGACACCCGGGACCGTCTCGGCCGAACTGTCGGACGACCGCAAATGGCTGCTGGTCCATGGGCTCGATGTCGACGATCCGCAGGCCCTGGCCACTCTGATCAAGACACGCTACGAAACACCTGTCCGGGAGATCTTCGAATGATCGGCATGGCGATCTCGATCGCGCTGTTGCTGTTTGCCGCAGCCATGCTGCTGGCCGCCTGGCGCCTGCTTCAAGGGCCCGACATCCTCGACCGGGTGCTCGCGCTCGACACGCTCTACACCAATGCCATCGCAGTCGTGATCCTGCTCGGCCTGAAATTCGCCACGCAGCTCTATTTCGACGCCGCGCTGCTGATGGCGATGCTCGGCTTCATCGGCACGGTGGTGACCGCGCGCTTCGTGGGCCGCGGCGACGTGATTGACCATGACTGAGCGCCCATGACTGAGCCAAGGAGCCACACCGTGCCGTCCGCTATCACCCTCGAAGGCGACTGCCATGGTCGCCGCTGAACTGCCGCGCGGGATCGAAATCCTGGTCAGCGTCCTGCTGATCTTCGGCGGCTTCACCGCCCTGCTCGGCGCGCTCGGACTGGTGCGGTTCAGAACGTTTTTCACCCGGCTGCATGCACCCACCAAGACCAGCACCCTGGGAGTCGGCGGCGTGCTGCTCGGGTCGATGGTCTATCTGAACTGGATCTCGGAGATGGCCGTGATTCATCAAGTGCTGATCGCGGTATTCGTGTTCATGACCGCACCGATCTCGGCTCACCAGATGGCCAAGGCCATGCTCGATGCCAACCCCGAGATGCGCCCGCCGCTGCCCGAAAGCGGTCATGACGATTCGTCGCGAATCAGCCTGACCGAAGCGCCGGCAGAACACACCCGTCAAGATCCCGATCAGATCGGGCCGGCGCGGCAGCGGCCCGCACACGACTGACGGGGCGCGCTCACTGACGTGGCGCGCTCAGTCGGCCAGGTTGTTTGCCTCGTCGACCCACAGACGCGAATGGCGCGGCACGCCGGCCAGCAGAAAATTCATCTGGTCGGCGACGATGCGCCGATTGGCCAGAATGAAAGCCTCATGGCGATTCGGCACATAAGGCACATAGAGCAGCGGCATGCCGGCTGACTCGGGCGTGCGGTTGCCCTTGCGCTGATTGCAGGCCCGGCAGGCCGAGACCACGTTCTGCCAGACAGTGCTGCCGCCGCGCGAACTCGGCGTGACATGCTCCATCTCGAGTGCGCTGCCCGAATAGCGGCCGCCGCAATAGGCGCAGATGTGCCGGTCGCGGGCAAACACCATGGCGCGGTTGAGCGGCGTGCGGTCGTTGCCGCCGCGAAACCGCCAGCGCGGCCCGTCGATGGCGATGATGGCTGCGATCTCGAGCGTCGACTGTCGGCCATGCAGCCGGCTGATGCCACCGTGCAGGACGGTGCGCGTCGAGCCTAACTCCCAGCGAACCTTGCCGCTGGCGTAATAGCCGGCAGCACTTTCATGGTCGATCCAGCGAACCGGCGTGCCGGCAACGTCAAGGGCGAGGATGTCATGCATTTGAACGGTCATCGAATCTGAGAACCGAAAGGGTGATCATAGTGCTTTCTCGTTACCATTCGCCATGAGCAAACCCAGACTGCTGCTGCTGGCCACCGGCGGGACCATCGCCGGAACCGCCCCGACCGCTGCAAGCACCCTGTCCTATGCGCCGGCCTCGCTCGGCGCCGACAGTCTGATCGCGTCGGTGCCGGCACTCGCCGATCTGGCCGACATCAAGACCGAGACGCCGTTTTCGACCGGCAGCCAGCATATGACCAGTGCCTGCTGGCTGGTGCTGGCCGCACGGGTGCGTCAGGCGATGGCCGACCCGGCAATCGACGGCGTCGTCATCACCCATGGCACCGACACCCTCGAAGAAAGCGCGCTCTTTCTCGATCTGACCTGCCCGCGCGACAAGGCAGTCGTGCTCACCGGCGCGATGCGCCCGGCCACCGCACTGGGCGCCGACGGGCCGATGAACCTCTATGCCGCCGCAGCGCTGGCGGCGAACCCGGCATCAAGGGGTGCCGGCGCCATCGTCCTCATGAACGACCAGGCCTTCGGTCCCGACCGGGTGGCCAAGGTTCACACTTCGCGCGTCGATGCCTTCATTGCACGCAGCGCAATGCCGCTGGCGCTGATGCTCGACGGCAAGGCGGTCTGGCAAGTGCCCGCTGCGGTGGCGGCCGAACGGCGCCCCTCGTTGGCCGCGCACTTCGCCAGCCTGCCGGCCGCACTGCCCAGGGTCGACCTGCTCGCCCAGCAGGTCGATGCCGATCCGGCGATTGTCGACTGGTGTGTGCAACAGGGTGCCCGCGGGATTGTGCTGGCCGGCACCGGGCACGGAACGATGTCGCGCCCGATCGAGGCGGCGCTCGGCCAGGCAACCGAGAAGGGCTGCCTGGTAGTGCGGGCCAGCCGGATCAGCGACGGACCGGTGATGCACGGCGCCGGGGTCGACGACGACCGGCTCGGATTCATTGCAGCCGGGTTCGTGACGCCCCACAAGGCGCGGCTGCTGCTGTCGCTGCTGATTGCTGCAGGCCTCGATCGCGAGGCTGCACGCGCGATGTTCGCGCGCTTTTAAATCACGACACGGACAGCCTCGCGCGGGCGGGGCTCAGCCTCGGCCCGGCACCGCCGCACGCTGTGCGAGGCGATCAAGACGCGTCTCGATCTCACGAAGTTCGTGGACGAGCAGATCGAGTTGACGGCGCTCGATCAACTGCCGGTCTTCGTCGACCAGAAACTGGCGCAGGCCGCTCTGCGCGCGATCGCCGATCGACTGCGCCTGACGAAGACCGGCACGTGCGGCATCCCCCATGCGCTGCGCGACCACGTCGCCGACCAGCTTGCTCAGGTCTTCCTCCAGGTCCCAGCGAAGATGCTGCGCGATTTCGCCGACCGCCGCGGCGACCATCACGTCGCCTTCCACCTTGAGATGACCGGTGAGCCCGACGGCGCCATCGCGCATCGCACCGAGCACCGCGCTGAAGGTGGGGGTGAGCGAGAGGGTCACGCTCGGCGAGTCGATGGT
>CAIKZV010000548.1 GCA_903831925.1 uncultured Burkholderiales bacterium | reverse complement strand
TATGCAAATGCCGTCGGACACGCGACCACAGCGGCCTGCGCGCTGATTGGCGGCCGCACGCGACACCGCCTCGATCTGCAACTGCTCGACCTTGCCGCGATAGCGATAGCGCTTGACCCGGGCCACGCCGGTATCGATCACGTAGCGGATGCCCGGCACGGTGAGCGAAGTCTCGGCGACATTGGTGGCCAGCACCACCCGCGGCGCATTCCCGGTGGCAAACACACGCTGCTGGTCGGCGGCCGACAGACGCGAGAAAAGGCTCAGGATCTCGGCCGACGCCACCAGCCCGCCGCGCGAGCCGCGCCTTGCCCAGGCACGTCGAAGGTGATCAGCGGTCTCGCGGATCTCGCGTTCGCCCGGCAAAAAGACCAGGATGTCACCCGGCGCTTCACGCCAGAGTTCGTCGATCGCCGACTCGATCGCCGCAGGCGTGTCGGTCTCGTCGTCGTCGTCACGGCCACGGGGGCCGCGGGCCGACGGCGCACCTGAGCCCGCCGCCACTGGCACCCCCTGCGATGGCGTCCCCAATGGCGGAGATGGCGGAGATGGTGGCGATGGTGGCGACCCGCCGGGCGCAATCAGCCTGGCATCCCCCCCCGGGGCACGCCAGCGGATCTCGACCGGGAAGGTGCGCCCCGAGACCTCGATCACCGGCGCGGGTCCGCTTGCGCCGCCGAAATGCGCGGCAAAGCGCGCGGCATCGATGGTGGCCGAGGTGATCACCAGCTTGAGGTCATCACGGCGCGGCCCCTCAAGCAGGCGTTTCAGATAGCCGAGCAGAAAGTCGATATTGAGGCTGCGCTCGTGTGCCTCGTCGATGATGACCGTGTCGTACTGACGCAGCAGCGGATCGGACTGGGTTTCGGCAAGCAGGATGCCGTCGGTCATCAGCTTGATCTTTGCGCTGCGCGAAACCTTCTCGTTGAAGCGGATCTTGAAGCCGACATCCTCGCCAAGCGGCGAGCCCAGTTCTTCGGCGATTCGCCGCGCGACGCTGGTGGCAGCGAGTCGACGCGGCTGGGTATGGCCGATCAGGCCGCGCACGCCACGTCCGGCCGCAATACACAGCTTGGGAAGTTGGGTGGTTTTGCCCGAGCCGGTCTCGCCGCTGACGATGATCACCGGATGAGACGCGATCGCCGCGGTGATTTCGTCGCGCCGGGCCGAAACCGGCAGGGCTTCAGGAAACTGCAGTTGCACCGGCAAATTATAATGCCGCGATGAATGAAAACGCCGAGCATCCGCAGTTCGTCGCCTGGCTTCGTGCCGTGGCGCCCTATATCCACGCTTTTCGGGGCAAGACACTGGTCATCGGCTTTGCCGGCGAACTGGTCACCGACGGGCGGCTGAACACCCTGGCACAAGACTTGAGTCTGCTGCACGCCATGGGCATGCGGCTGGTGCTGGTCTTTGGCTCCCGCCCGCAGATCGACGAGCAGATGACCCTGCGCGGGGCGCAAAGCCGCTATCACGACAGTCTCCGGATCACCGATGCCCTCGCGCTCGAATGCGCCAAGGAAGCCGCCGGCGAGACCCGTCTCGACATCGAAGCCGCTTTCTCGCAAGGCCTGCCCAATACCCCGATGGCGCACTCGACCGTGCGCGTCATCTCAGGCAATTTCGTGACCGCCAGGCCGGTCGGCATCGTCAACGGCATCGATTTCGAGCACACCGGACTGGTTCGAAAGGTCGACACGCCGGCCATCCGACTGGCGCTGGGCAACGATGCCCTCGTGCTGCTGCCCCCCCTCGGTTTCTCGCCCACCGGCGAAGCCTTCAACCTGTCGATGGAAGATGTCGCCACCGCCACCGCGATCGCGCTCGATGCCGACAAGCTGATCTTCGTGACCGAAACCGACGGCGTGCGCGACGAGCAGGGCCGAGTCATGACCGAAATCACCGAGGGCCTGGCCCGCTCGCTGCTCGATGCCGGTCAACTGCCTGACGACGCAGCAGCCTATCTGCGCTATGCCCTGAAGGCCTGCGACGGCGGCGTCGCGCGGGCCCACATCGTCCCGTTCTCCCTCGACGGCTCGGTGCTGCTCGAACTTTTCCTGCACGACGGTGTCGGCTCGATGGTGGTCGAAGAGACCCTGGAGGCCTTGCGCGAAGCCGGTCAGGACGATGTCGGCGGCATCATCGCCCTGATCCGGCCGCTCGAGGAAGACGGCACGCTGGTCAAGCGCGACCGCAGCCTGATCGAACGCGAAATCACCAACTTCACCGTGATCGAACACGACAGCGTGATTTTCGGATGTGCCGCGCTCTATGCATTTGGCGATGAGGCCATGGGCGAACTCGCCTGCCTCGCCGTCAACCCCAATGTGCAAGGTCAGGGCGACGGCGAACGGCTCCTCAAGCGCATCGAGCAACGGGCGCGAGCAGCGGGCATGAAGCGGCTCTTTGTGCTGACGACCCGTACCGGACACTGGTTTCTCAAGCGCGGCTTCATTCCCGGCACGGTTGACGATTTGCCCCGATCGCGCAAGAACCTGTACAACTGGCAGCGTAAATCTCAGGTCTTGCTCAAGACGCTTGCCTGAGATCGCCACTCGCAACAACACCAATCAGAGGATTGTCATGGCCCGAACCGTTCAGTGCATCAAGCTTCAGCAGGAGGCCGATGGCCTCGACTTCCCGCCCTATCCGGGCGAACTCGGCAAACGGATCTACGAGAACGTCTCGAAAGAGGCCTGGCAGGCCTGGCTCAAGCACCAGACCATGCTGGTCAACGAGAACCGGCTCAATCTGGCTGATGTGAGGGCCCGAAAATATCTGGCCACGCAAATGGAAAGCTTCTTCTTCGGCGGCGATGTCGATCAGGCGACCGGCTACGTGCCGCCTTCGGCCTGACCGCCGGCAGCCCTGCCGGTTCTGTCGACCAGACCCATCAGCACGGCGCCTGCGGCCAGCACTGCCACGCCGACCCAGGCAGCATTGACACCGAGGAAAGTATTGCCGCCGACATAGCTCAGACTCGACCAGAGCATGTAGCCGCACGCCAGACAAAACGCGAGCGGCAGCACCGGATAAAGCGGCACTCTGAACGGCCTTGGCACCTCCGGCTCACGGATGCGCAGCACGAAAAGGCTGATACCGGCCAGCAGAAAAAACAGCCAGAACACCGGCGCGGTGTACTCGACCATGGCGGCAAAGCCGCCTCCGGTCGCGATGCCCAGCCCCATCAGCAGCAGCGCAAAGACACACTGCGCCCACAGCGCATTGACCGGCGTGCCGCGATCCTCGACCCACACGCCGAGCCGCCCGAGCGCGGCCCAGTCCTGGCCGACCGCGAAGTTGGAGCGCGCGCCCACCATCATGGTCGCGTTGATCGAGGTGAGTGCCGAGACCGCCACCATCAGCGAGATCAGGACCTCCCCCGGCGTGCCGAAGCTGATGCGCATCAGATCGGCTGCAACCGCCTGCGAGGTCGACATGCCCGCCAGTCCCAGACCGGCGAGATAGGCCCAGTTGGCTGCGAGATAGAGGAGCGTGATCAGCAGAATCGACCCGACCATGACCGGCACCATGGTGCGGTTGCGATCGCGCAACTCGGCACTGATGTAGGCCGCTTCATTCCAGCCGCCGAATGTCAGCAGCACGAAGACCATCGCCAGACCTAAGGCCGGCAGCGAAAAGGCACCGGCCGCCGAGGTCGCGGCCGCAAGATTGCCGGTGGCAGCCGACGCGCCGAGCCCGCCTGTCGCGGCAACCACGCCGGCTGCAAAAACCAGTACCAGGCCGGCCACCTCTACGCCGGTGAGCAGCACCTGGATGGCTGCTCCCTGTCGCACGCCCAGGACATTGAACACCGTCAGCAGCAGCACCGCGGCGACGCCCCAGATCGCTGCCGACCCCGGCCCGAGCGGCAGGACCTGCGTCATGTAGTCGCCAAAGACGAAGGCGAGCAAGGCGATCGAGCCGGTGGTGATCACCGCAAAGCGGCTCCAGCCAAAGAGAAAAGAGAGCCTGCGACCGAAGGCCCGGCGCAGAAAATGGTAGTCGCCACCCGCACTCGGATAGGCAGTGGCCAGCTCGCAATAGCACAGGGCACCGATCAGCGAGATCAGTCCGCCCAGAACCCAGGCGAGCATCATCCAGAGCGGGCCGGGCGAGTTCATGGCGACCAGCGAGGGGGCCTTGAAGATGCCGGCACCGATCACGATGCCGACCACGATGGCGACGGCCTCGCGGGCACCGAGGGTCTGGCGCGGTCGGCCGGCAGCCGACGGCGAAAGCTCGGTCGACATGGCTCTCAGCGTGTCATCGTGCGGACGCCTTGCGGGTCTGCAACCAGCGCGACGTCGGCACCGCGTCGGGCAAACAGCCCGACCGTTACCACGCCCGGCCACTGGTTGAGCTCGGTTTCGAGACCGACCGGATCGTCGATCTTGAGCCCATGAACATCCAGGATCGGATTACCGTTATCGGTGAAATAGCCCTTGCGCCACCGCGCCTCGCCGCCAAGACGTCCGAATGCGCTGATCAGTTGGCGACCGGCCATCGGGATGATCTCGACCGGCAGCGGATAAGCGCCCAATACCGGCACCACCTTCGAGCGGTCGACAATGCACACGAAGCGCTCCGAAATCGCCGCGATGATCTTCTCGCGCGTCAGCGCCCCGCCGCCGCCCTTGATCATATGCAGCCCGGGATCGATTTCGTCGGCACCGTCGACATAGACAGGGATGCTGCCGACCGCCTCAAGCGGCAGGACATCGATCCCCTCCTCGCGCAGCAGACGGGTGCTGAGTTCCGAGCTCGACACTGCACCGGTGAAGCGATTGCGGATCTGGCCGAGTTCGCGAATGAAAAGCGCAACCGTCGAGCCGCTGCCGACGCCAACGACCGTGCCGTCGACGAGATGATCGATGGCCGCACGCGCGACCGCCTGTTTCAGTTCATCCTGGTTCATGAAATCGAATCGGTCCTTGCCGCAGACGGTCAGATGAAGATCGCACCAACCGGCGAGGAATCGACCGCAGGCAGGATCGGAAAATCGCCGCGCACACCGGATCCCGAGGATCTGTCGCCGCGCGCCGACGCCGGGCTCGGCACCATGCCTTCAAAGCCCGACCACC
>CAIKZV010000547.1 GCA_903831925.1 uncultured Burkholderiales bacterium | reverse complement strand
TTCCTGGGTGGTCTCGACAATGATCACCGGAAAGCCGACGTTCACGAAGTTCATGGCGATGCCACCGCCCATGGTGCCGGCGCCGATGATGCCGACGGTCTTGACCGGGATCTGCGGGGTGTCGGCCGGCACATCCGGAATCTTCCAGACTTCACGCTCGGCAAAGAAGGAGTAGCGCTGCGCGGCCGACTGCGGGCCGGTGACCAGCTCGGTGAACAGGCGCCGCTCTTCTTTCATGCCCTCATCGAAGGGCAGATTGACCGCCGCCTCGATGCACTTGATGTTGCTCTCGGGCGCCATGAAGCCGCGGAACTTGCGGGCATTGGCCTTGCGAAAGGCCGCAAAGAGTTCAGTGTTGCCGCGGGCGGCCTCGACCTTCTCGTTGGCGTCGCGCACCTTGCGCAGGGGGCGCTTCTCGGCAACCACTTTTTCGGCGAAGGCGATGGCCGCTTCGCGCAGCTTGCCTTCTTCGGCAAGCTCATCGACCAGGCCCATGGCCAGGCACTGCTTGCCCGGGACATGCTGGCCGCTGGTGACCATCTCGAGCGCCTTTTCGACGCCGACGATGCGCGGCAGCCGCTGCGTGCCGCCGGCGCCCGGCAGCAGGCCGAGGTGCACTTCGGGCAGGCCGCATTTGGCCGAGGGAACGGCCACGCGATAGTGGCAGCACAGCGCGACTTCAAGACCGCCGCCGAGCGCCGTGCCATGGATGGCGCCGATCACCGGCTTGGGCGAGTTTTCGATGGCGGTCTGCACCTCGAAGAGGCTCGCGCCGCGCGGCGGCTTGCCGAATTCGGAGATGTCGGCGCCGGCGATGAAGGTGCGGCCGTCGCAGATCAGCACGATCGCGTTGGTGGCAGGATCGGCACCCGCCTGCTTGAAAGCGCCGGCCAGACCGTCGCGCACATCGGCCGACAGGGCATTGACCGGGGGCGAATTGAGTGTGATGACCGAGACCTTGCCGACCGTAGACAGATCGGTGACTGCGTTGATGGCTGCCATGAGCTCCTCCTGTGTTTGTCCAGAGGATACCGCAGGGCCGCCGATCGATCCCGCGCACCGGACAGTCCGGATAGACTCGTCGGTTTACCGGGCACAGCGCACGCCATGGCAACCGGATCGAAATCGCCTGCAATGCCAGCCGCCGCCTCTGGTGCGGCTCAGCCCCTCGGCGTCAGCCTGCTCGCCGTGCCGTTGCTGGCGGTGCTCTGGGGGCTCAACTGGCCGTCGGTGCGGGTGCTGCTCGCCTGGTGGTCGCCCTGGCAGATTCGCACGGTGGGGCTTGGCACTGGCGCGCTGCTGCTCTTTGCACTCTCGCGCATCCGCGGCCAGTCTTTGCAGGTGCCCGCCGGCATGCGCTGGCGTCTGGTCGTGTCGGCCCTGCTCTCGATCGTCGGCTTCAATGTCTGCACCGCGTTTGCGCAGCTGTCGGGCTCGACCGCACGCGCGACCATCGTGACCTACTCAATGCCGGTCTGGGTCGTGCTGCTGGCCTGGGCGGTCGCGGGCGAACGGCCGGATGCGCGTCGCTGGTTGTCAGTGGCGCTTGCGGTCCTCGGTTTGGGATTGCTCGCCATGCCGCTGCAGGCAGCCGGTGCATCGCTTGGCGGCATTCTTTTTGCGCTGGGCGCGAGCCTGAGCTGGGCCGGCGGCACGGTGTTTCTCAAGCGCTTTGCGCTGACCGTGGCCCCATTGCCCGCCACCGCGTGGCAGCTTGCGATCGGTGCTGGCGTGACGCTGGCGGGCTGGGCCGTGTCAGTCGGCATGGGTGGCGGACCCCCGACCGGCGCACATCCCTGGCCCGAGCACTGGTTCTGGATCGCGCTCGGCTTTCACGTGCTGTTTGCGATGGCGCTTGGTTATCTGGTGTGGTTCGACGTGGTGGCCCGATTGCCGGGCGGGGTCGCGGCATTGGGGACGCTGCTGGTGCCGGTGGTGGGCGTGACCGGCGCGATGCTGCTGCTCGGCGAGCGGCCCACCGCGAGCGATATCGCCGGGCTGGTGCTGATCACTGCGGCGGCCGCGATCGTGCTGCGGCCAGGGCGATGAGCGCTTGCAAACTGTCGGACTTGAGCCAGACAGAGGCACCTGCCAGACCGACGCTAACGGGAGAGTGGGACCACCACATCGGGCTTGAGACCAAGCCGTCGCGCCTTTCCTGCAAATCTGCGGCGATCAAAGCTCATCAGCATTGAGCAGTGCGCGCCTGAGGCCAGGTGCAGCGCATCGGCGAAATCGATCCCTTGCAAATGGGCGTCCAGGGCCTGCGCCACCCTTGGCCAGTCTTCGACGCTCACGTTGGGCAAGCCGAAAAGATGCGTCAGCACCCTGCCAAAGTCGTGCGCGGTGAATTCATAAAAGGCCCTGAGGACCCATTCGAGTTCCAGCACTACCGTGAGTGCCACGAAGACGGATGGTTCTGCCATCACTTGCCGGGCCAGTGGCCTCTGTCTGGACGACTCGGCATCATCTGGGTCGTCGACGTAAAAGCGCGCGAGGATGTTGGTATCAACCGCGATCATCTCGCGCCTTTCGCATGGCCTTGGCAATGTCGAAATCGGCAAGCTTGCGAACACCCTTGTGTCGGCAAACGAGCATGCCGTAGCCATCTTCGAGCGTTGTCGGCACCACCGTTCGGACAATCTCGGCCCGGATGCTCTGGCCTTCTATCCGGAAGTCCAGGCGCGAGCCCGGCGTAATGCCAAGCTGCTTGCGAATCCCGGCCGGGATGACGACCTGGCCTTTGTCAGAGACAGTGACAGCTGTCATGGTTTGCTCCACTCAGAAACTCCTCTTACCAAGTAAGAGGAGTTATTCGTGGATCATAACGCCATTTTGAAAAGCTGATGTCCCAGACTGACCTTGGTCTTGCGGCCTTCGACCTAAGCCGTCACGACCACACCGGCGGCCGCCAGCCGGGCCACCTCGGCCCCGGACAATCCGAGCAGTTCCTGCAAAATTTCGCCGGTGTGTTCGCCAAGCGCCGGTGCCGGTGTGCGCACCGAGCCCGGGGTCTTGCTCAGACGCACCGGCACATTGGCCATCATGACCTTGCCCGAGCGCGGATGGTCCATGGTGATCAGCGACTCGCGCGCGGCCACCTGCGGATGCTCGACCACCTGGCCGATGTTGTTGACCGCGCCCACCGGGATGCCGGCTTTCAGGAAGATCTGCTCCCATTCCTCATAGGTTTTGGTGAGCAGCGCAGTCTGGACGATGTCGATGAGTGCGGTGCGGTTGGTCACGCGCAGCCGATTGCCGACAAAGCGCTCGTCGGTGAGCATGTCCGGGCGACCGATCGCAGGGCAGAAGACCTTCCAGAGCTTTTCGCTGCCGACCGCGATCGCGAGATCGCCGCTCTGGGTGCGCAGGGTCTGGTAGGGCAGCAGCGCCTTGTAGGCGGTGCCCATCGGTGCCGGCATTTCACGCTCGACGCCAAAGGACGCGATCATGGTGTTGAGCAGTCCGAGCTGGCCTTCCATCATCGACATGTCGATGCGCTGGCCCTGGCCCGTCTTGTCCTTGACCCGCAGCGCCAGCATGATCCCGAAGGCGGCATACATGCCGGCGGTCATGTCGGCGATCGAGGTGCCGCAACGCACGCCGCTGCCGCCTTCTTCACCGGTGATGCTGATCATGCCGCTTTCGGCTTGCAGGATCAGGTCCA
>CAIKZV010000546.1 GCA_903831925.1 uncultured Burkholderiales bacterium | reverse complement strand
CGCGAAAATCTGACGCGCGTCGACGACATCCTGCGCGAGCTCGGTACCCAGATCGACAAGCTCGAACGCCAGGCCGAAGTGGCCCGCGACTATCGGGCGCTCGATGCCGAGCGCGAAACCAAACAGCACATGCTCTGGCTGGTGCGCCGAGACGAGGCGCTGGCCGAGCAGGCGCGGATTGCCAGGCTGGTCGCCGAAGCGGTCAACGAGATCGAAGCGCAGCGCAGCGCCCAGCGATCGGTCGAGGCGCAGCTCGAGGCCTTGCGGGCGACCCACTATCAGACCAGCGACGACGTCCATCGCGCTCAGGGCGAGTACTACGAGGCCCAGACCGAGGTCGCGCGGCTCGAGGGCGAAATCCGTTTCGTGACCGACTCGCAGGCCCAGTTGCGGGAACGACTCGCCGCGCTGGCGCTTCAGGCTGACGCTGCCCGCGAAAGCGAGCGCCAGGCCCGTGAGGCGCTTGATCGCAACGATGAGGCGCAGGCGGTGGCGCAGGAGCGTCAGGAGGCCTTTGCGCTGCGGCTCGAAGACGCCGGTGCCGGCATGCCGATGCGCGAGGATGCGCTTGCCGATGCCCGCGAGGCACTTGAACGTGCCCGCACGCAGGCGGCCGAGACCTCGCAGCAGTTGCAGGTGGTCGCGACCCGCCAGCGCGGCCACGAGGATGCGCTGCGCGATCTCGGCAGTCGCGAAGATCGGCTGCGCGATGCCCAGATGCGGGTCGAGGCAGCGCCAATCGCCGAGCTCGAGGCCTTGCAGCAGCGGCTTTCCGAGGCTGAGGCGATCGAAGAGGCGGCGGGCGAGCGCTTTGCCCAGACCGAGTCGCGCTGGTCCGAACTCGACGCCATGCGGGCGCCCGCGCAGGAAGCCCTGCGTGATGCGCAGTCGCGGCTGTCGCAGGTCGATGCCCGGATCAACGCCCTGCGCCAGATCCAGGAGCGCACCCGGACCGGCGCGGCAACCGCGCCCTGGCTGCTTCGTCATGGACTCGACCAGCTGCGCAGGCTGTGGCAGCGCTTGCGCATTGAGCCGGGTTGGGAGTCGGCGATCGAGTCGGTGCTGCGCGAACGGGTGCAGGCACTCGAGGTCGGCCGCATCGAATCGCTGTCAGGGCTGCTCGATGAGCGCCCGCCGGCCAAGGTCGGGTTTTTCTCGCCCGGCGACATGATCGCGGCGGTCGCCCCGCCCGATGGCCTGGTGCCGCTGTCGGGCCAGGCCCACACCGCCGATCCCCAGGTTCGCGCCCTGCTCGACGATTGGCTGCATGGCAGCTTCTGCGCCGGGTCAGGCGCCGATGCCATGCGTGATCGGGGGCGTCTGCCCCTGGGCGGTCAGTTCGTGCTGCGCAGCGGGCATATGGTGGGCCGATTCGGTGTGCAGCTCTATGCCATGGATGCCGAACAGGACGGCGTCCTGGCTCGTCAGCAGGAGCTCGAACACCTCGAACGGGAGCATCGGGCGCTCGAGCTGATTGCTGATGAAGCCCGCGCGGGCGCCGCGCGGGCTGAAGCCGCTGCCGCCGAAGCGCGCACGCGCGTCGGTGCCGACCGGGACGCGCTGTCGCAGTCGGTGCGCCAGGCCGCGAGCCTGCGGCTCGAGACCGAGCGATGCGCCCAGCAGGTTCAGCGCGCCCAGGCCGATCGCAGCCGGCTCGATGCCGATCTGGCAGAGGTCACGATGCAGCAGTCAGCCCGCGAGAATGCCATCGCCGAGGAGGTTGCCCGGTTCGAGTCACTCGACCTGCTGCTGGCCGACCACCAGGAGGCGCTGGAGACCTGCCGGTCGGCCTACGAGGCCGCTGAAGCCGAGCTGTCGGCGGCCCGTGACGCCTTGCGTGACATCGAACGCGACGAGCGCGAAGCGGCGTTCGCTGCGCGTTCGATCGAGGCTCGCAGCCAGTCCTTGCGCGAGCAGGCAGAGCAATCGGTGCTACTGATCGCCCGTTCGCAAACCGAGGCTGAAGGCTTGCAGGCGCGGCTCGACGCGCTGTCGGCCGAGGCCGCGCGCGGCGGTCTGCAGCAGGCGCTCGATCATCGGGTGCGCTGCGAATCGGCGCTTGCCGAAGTGCGTGCGCGTCTCGATTCGCTGACCGCCACCATGCGCGAACAGGACGAGTTGCGCCTGGGCCACGAGCGCCGTCAGCAGCCGCTTCGTGACCAGCTCACCGAGCTTCAGCTCAAGGAGCAGGCCGCGCGCCTGGGCGCCGATCAGTTTGCCGAGCAGCTCGCGCAAGTCGAGATCGATACCGAGGCGTTGCGGGCGAGCTTTGCGCAGGTGCCCAAGCCGGCCTGGCTTCAGGGCGAGGTGACCCGCCTTGTCAATGCGATTGCAGCGCTCGGTGCGGTCAAT
>CAIKZV010000545.1 GCA_903831925.1 uncultured Burkholderiales bacterium | reverse complement strand
GCCAACAGCGACACCCCTCTCACCCCGGCCGGCTGATCGATGCGCCTACCTTGCGTCAATGGCTCAGTGACGGCAATGAAATCGCGCTTGTCGACGTGCGCGATGGCGGCCCCTTTTCCCGATCACACCTGCTGGTGGCCAGCAATCTGCCCCTGTCGTCGCTCGAAGTCAGAGCGCCGGCGCTGCTGCCGCGTCGCGATGCGCGCATCGTGTTGATGGATGATGAGGCCACCGACGGCATCGGTCTTGTCGATCGGGCAGCCGCGCTGCTGGCCGCACAGTGCTACGCCAATCTGTCGATTCTCAGGGGCGGCGTGTCCGCATGGGGCGCAGCCTCTTTCGAGCTGTTCTCGGGCACGAATGTCCCGTCCAAGGCCTTTGGCGAATATGTCGAGCACCAGTGCGACACCCCGCGTATCGACCCGCAAACGCTGGCTGCCTGGCAGGCCGAGGGACGCGATATCGTGCTGGTCGATTCTCGTCCGCTTGAGGAGTATCGAATCGTCAGCCTGCCGGGGGCAGCCGATTGCCCTGGCGCAGAACTGGTGATGCGCGTGCCGGGAATGGTCCGCTCGCCAACGACGACGATCGTGGTCAATTGCGCCGGGCGCACGCGCTCGATCATCGGTACTCAAAGTCTGCGAAATGCCGGCCTGACCAATCCGGTCGTGGCCCTCAAGAACGGTACGATGGGCTGGGAGCTGGCGGGTTTCAAGGCCGAGCGCGGCCGCGACAACATGGCGCCCGAACCACAGGGCGACGCGCTGCTCGCCGCAAAACAGCTCGCTCAGGATGTTGCGCAGCGCTTTGGCGTGCGGTTTATCGACACCGCAGCGCTGCGGGGCATGCAGAGTGAAACCGCACGCACGACTTATGTCTTCGATGTCCGCCAGCCTTATGAATACGCTGCCGGTCATCTGCCCGGCAGCCTCAATGCACCCGGTGGGCAATTGGTGCAGGCCACCGACACCTATGCTGCGGTACGGGGCGCACGCATCGTGCTGATCGACCAGCATCAGGTCCAGGCGGTCATGACCGCACACTGGCTGCTGCAGATGGGCTGGAAAGAAGTCTTCGTCCTGCGTGATGGACTGAAAGGCGCACTGCAAGCAGGTCCCTCCGGTGTGGCAGCGCTTGGCGAATCGACCCTGAGCGTGCCGCTGGTCGAGGCGAAAACCTTGTCAGACGCGCTTGCGAAGAATGAGGCCGTCGCCATCGATGTCGGTGAAAGCTATGCCTATCGAAGAGCCCGCATTCCAGGCAGCTTCTACGCCATGCGATCGCATCTGGCGCAAGCGCTTGAGCGCTTTGCCACCGATACACCACTCGTGTTTGTCTGCGGCGACGGCAATCTCTCGCGATTCGCTGCCGCAGACGCGATCGCCATCGGCTATGCCAAGACGAGCGTTCTCAACGGCGGGCGCGCCGCCTGGCGAGCCGCTGTGCTGCCGACCGACACCTGCCAGGGCGACGATGATCCGAAGCTGCTGACCGCCACTGACGACATGTGGTACCCGCCCTATGCCCGCTCAAGCAAAGTCGAGGAAGCCATGCAGCAGTACCTGACCTGGGAGGTCAACCTGCTCGCACAGCTCGAACGCGAGCCCTATCTGCGCTTTGGATGAATCGCCGCTGAGCCGGCCGGTCTGAGAAGTGGCCGCAGTTCGCTGAGAAGTGGCAGCAGTTCGGTCATCACTTTGGTGCTCATTTGGGAAAGAGCAGCGTGACCGTGAACCGCAGCCCCCACTCGGGGAGCCCGTCCGGTCGGGCGACGTAGTAGCGAGCCGTGGCGCCGAACGACACCATCTGATTGCCGATTTTGGTGACCTGGCTTGCACTCAGATTCAAGGGAATCTTCCACTGCTGCTGCTCCCAGTCGTAGTTCATCTCGAGATTGGCACCGAGCGAACGCCCGCCCGGAAAGGTACGAGACAGGAAGGGCTGGGCGTAGAAGGCATTCTGGTAAGGCTTGCCTTCGTGACTGCCGCTCACGCCCCAGATCTGATTGACCAGCGCGCCGTAGGTCCAGGGCCCGTCCTGGACCAGCACGACACCGGTCGGGCCAAGCCCCCACTGATTGGTCGAGAACTGATCACGCCCCACCGGGATCGATATCACAGGCCCGACACCCCAGATCACGCCACCGGCTGTCGGCGCCTTCGGCGAAAAGAAAAAACTCTGCAACACATCGCCAAAACCGCTGGTGGTCGTGCCGGGCACCACATCATTGAACTGGACCATCGGCACGATGGTGCGCGAGATGAGATTCCAGTCGCTGTTGAGCGACATCGGAATGACCGGCTTCACGAGCAGCGTTGAAATGCTGCCGGTTTCATTCACGCCGGCACGTGTGTCCCAGGTGAACTCGATGGGTACGCTGATCAGGGCGGCGACCGGATTGGCGAGCTGCTTGGCCAGTTCATCAGCACTCGAGGCATCACTTGCGCCGGCGGCCGCACGTTCTTCGACCACAACCCGATCAGCTGCCGGCTGGGCCTGCACCAGTGCCGCTGCGGCACACAAGGCCAGACTCGCGACGGTCTTCACAAGGCCCTTGATGGATTCATTCAACTTCATGTCGTGGATATTCAAAACCAAACTCTCCATGTCCGAAAAGATCGTGAGCCCTGCGTTAAAAGCGCAACTCCGAAGACAGCATCAGTGAATAGCCCGAGTTCTCGCCCAGACCACCGTAGGCCGTCCTGCGCCAGGTGCCTTCAACCGCCAGCGTGGTCTTGGGGCTCGGATCCCAGAACAGGTTCAGGAAAGCGGTCCGGTTGCTGACAAAACCGGTCGGACTGATGTAAGCGGCGTTCACGGTATCGATTCCCATGCCGACATGG
>CAIKZV010000544.1 GCA_903831925.1 uncultured Burkholderiales bacterium | reverse complement strand
TCCATGGTGGCAGCGCCATCGTGCACTTCGCCGATCTTGTGATTCACCCCGGTGTAGAACAGGATGCGCTCGGTCGTCGTGGTTTTGCCGGCATCAATGTGAGCAGAAATACCGATGTTTCGGTAACGCTCGATCGGGGTCTTGCGGGCCATGTTCGGTCCTTCGGTGTCGTCAAGACACGCGGTTCAAAAAAGTGGAAAAAATCAGAAACGGAAATGCGCAAAGGCCTTGTTGGCCTCGGCCATGCGGTGCACCTCATCGCGACGCTTGACAGCGCCACCGCGGTTCTCTGCAGCTTCCATCAGTTCGTTGGCCAGACGCTGGCCCATCGACTTCTCGCCACGCTTTTTGGCGGCTTCGCGAAGCCAGCGCATGGCCAGTGCCAGCCGGCGAATCGGGCGAATCTCGACCGGCACCTGGTAGTTGGCACCACCAACGCGACGGCTCTTGACCTCGACCATCGGGCGGGCGTTGTTGAGCGCCAGACCGAAAACTTCGATCGGGTCTTTGCCCGAGCGGGTCTTGATGGCATCGAAGGCACCGTAGAGCATGCGCTCGGCGACCGCCTTCTTGCCTGAGAGCATCAGGACGTTGATGAACTTGGTGACATCCTCGCTGCCGTAGATCGGATCGGGGAGTACCTGGCGCTTGGGGATTTCGCGACGACGTGACATGAATTGACCTCAAAAATATTCAGCTGGAAGGGAAGCTTCCGTGACCGACCACAAGCCAGAAGGCGCGGGCAGATCGCTTACTCGACGGTCTCGCAGCACTGCCGCCCGACCGTCGCCGGAGGGTTGGGACGCTGGCGCCTCAACCGGAACAAAAACCGCCTTCACAGGCGCCGCCAAACAAACCGGCAGCGACCGGAATGGCCTTGGATTACTTCTTCTTCGGCTTCTTCGCGCCGTACTTGGAGCGCGACTGCTTGCGGTCTTTGACGCCCTGCAGGTCAAGCGATCCACGCACGATGTGGTAACGCACACCCGGGAGGTCCTTGACGCGACCGCCACGAATCAGGACCACCGAGTGCTCCTGAAGGTTGTGGCCCTCACCGCCGATGTAGCTGATCACCTCGAAGCCATTCGTCAGGCGCACCTTGGCGACTTTACGAAGGGCCGAGTTCGGCTTCTTGGGGGTGGTGGTGTAAACACGGGTGCATACGCCGCGACGCTGGGGTGAATCCTGCAGCGCGGGGCTCTTGCTCTTTGCGTGAGCCAGTTCGCGCGGCTTGCGCACCAGCTGATTAATGGTCGGCATAAGTTTGGGTTCCGAAAATCACAGGTAATGCGGCGCTGAAACTGACCGACACACCACCATTCGATCCAAATAGAGGCAGGCCATCAAAAGAGCGCCGGGGATGCATCCCGAAGAACTTTCGAATATAACTCGGCCCATCATTGAAAGTCAACTTCTCACAGCCGGCCAGGACTCAGGCGCGGTAACGCTGGTCATCTGAAAAGACCTGGCTCGACAGGCAATAAGCCACTGCCTGCGCCCGGTTACTGACCTGCAGCTTGCGCAGGATGCGCTGGACATGATTTTTGACCGTCAGCGGGCTGATATTGAGGTCGGCGCCGATTTCCATATTGGTCTTGCCGTCGCGAACACCCCGCATGATCTGCACTTCGCGCACCGACAGATCAACACTCGGCTGTCGTGCCGTACTGTCATGAAGCACGTAGCGGTAGGCCGCAAAGTGCATATAGGGCATCAGGATGTCGAGCACTTCGAGCGTGCGCCGACGCGGCGGGCGGGGCATGCGGCCAAATATGAAGAAACTGGCATTCATGCCGCGCAGATCTTTGGTGCCGTGGGCGAGTGTATTGCCCAGGCCCATCTCCCAGACCGCTTCCAGCATCGGGTCATCAAGCGATTCGATGCGGTTGTCAGACGAGTAGGCCAATGGCGAACGGCCGCCGGCATTCCAGCGATTGACCGCCGCATGGGTGGTGTCGCGCGCCTGTTTCGACAGCTCTGGTTCGCGATCCTCGGCCGCGGAATCGCTCGAGAAGACATCAACCTCGAACTGGCCGGCATCGAGATTGCCGGTAGCGACGATCAGGGTCTGATGCGGAAGAAATGACTGCAGCACCCCCTGCGCCCACAAAAAGAACTGAAACCGCTTGTTGATCTGGTGGGAGGTTTCGACCGCGAAGAGCAATCGCTCGAGCTCCTGAGGGGTCGGGGCGAAAGCACCGTCTTCGGCATCGCGGGCGGACGATACGCCGCTGTCCGCGCTGCCCGACAGGTCTGGCTTTCCCACAATCTGCTTGCCGAATGGTTTCTTGGGCGGATTCATCGTTCGAGTCTGGTACATGGCGAAGACCGGGTCATGAACGCGGTTCCTTTGGGGGGGTGGGTTCTGCGGGTGACAACACAAAGCGCCAGTCCGACAGACGGGCGGCCTTGTCAAAATCGGCGAAATCGGCAGGAAAGCCGCGACGGGTGAGCGGCGCCCGGGTCGCCTGGGAATAGATGCCGATGATCCGGTCACCCTGGCGGACCAGTCCCCAGTCTTCCTTGCCGGTAAAGGGATCGAGCGGAATGCGGCGCAGGTGGCGCATCACACCGATCGCGCGCTTGTCATCGACCAGATCCGAGAGCTGGCGAGGCAATTCGGGCTGCGTGACGCCGACGGCATCGCGATAGCTGCGCAGGGCGGCGACGACCTCGCGCCCGATCTGCAGCAGCTGCTGCTCGCGCTCACGCTCGCGTTCGATACGCAACGAGATCTGGGCGGCGGTCGCCGACAGGCCGATCAGCATCGCTGACAGGAGGGCGGTCAGCAGCGCCCAGCCGCCCGACCGCGCACGACCGACTGCAGCTCGGCCCGACTGACCGAATGAGCACGGCCTAGAGCTCGCCATAGCTCACCCCTTTGCGTGAGGTGCCTTCAGCACCGCTGCGGATATCGCCGATGCCGTCAACACCCGGTTCGATCACCGAGGCGGCAACTTCGAGCCAGGTGTCATTGCGCTGGGTCACCGGATCGACCGGCAGGTCGCGCAGATAGCGCCGCTCGACAAGCTCGGCGAGGCTGCCGGGATAACGGCCGGTATCGGCAGAAAACCGGTCGATCGCGATACGGACCACCTTGAGATTTTCAGTGAGCACCGCCTCACGGGCCTCTTCAAGCCGCTCGACATACCGCGGCACGGCGAGCGCGGCGAGCAGCGAGATGATCGACAGCACGACCAGCACCTCGAGCAGCGTGAAGCCTCTCATCGGCTGGCGAACCCTCAGGGCGAAAGCATCACGGTTCATCTGCGCTCACCATTGCCGGTATCGGATGCCGTTCAGGCCGGTGCCTTCGGCGAGCGAATAGACGTCGAAGACGTCGGCGCCGGCCTGCGGGCTGTCGGGCGGGCTGGCATAACTGCGAAGCCCCCAGGTCCGGGACGCTGGCGTTGCGGCATCCGGATACATCGGGTCCCGGGGCACACGCCGAAGCACATAGATGCGGCTGCTGCCGGGCTTGGAGACCTCGCGGACCCCCTCCTCAAGCACCTGAAGTGACGGTGGATAGCCTGATGCGCCCGGGCCGCCCTTTTCGATCAGGCCGTCCTCGGTCATCCGCTTGTAGCGGTCGAGCGCCTCGCGGATCTGCGCAAGGGCGACCCGAAGCTCGCGCTCCTTGGCGCGCTGGCGCTCGAGTTTGAGGGGCGCAATCGACACCGCGGCCAACACCGCGAAGATCGCCAGCGCAGCCACCATCTCGATCAGCGTGAAGCCGCCGGGGCACAGGCGCTGACGGCAGGCATGACAGGGACGCGGCTGACGGATCATGGCGAGATTCCTACCGTGATCGGCGCCGGCAGGCCGATCCCGCTGACTGCGCTGCCGTCCGGCCCTTTGGCCCGGATCTCCGAGACACCGATCGTGCCGGATCGCGCGCCGCCGGGGCTGGCTCGCAGCTTGACCTGCCCAGACCGCGTCGGGCCGCTGCCATCGAGCGTCACACTCGCCTGGCTGCTGCCGGGCATCGAGGTGGCGGTCGCCGGACTGAATGCCGACGAGTCATAGCTCAGCTCGACCTCCACCGGGCCGTTCAGCTCGATGCCCTCCAGGGCGAGGCTGACCGTCAGATCCTGACCCGCCTTGACCTGATCGGGCGCGCTCAGCCGGAGCTCACCCGAAGGCGCGAGCATGCCGGGCGGGGGCTCCTGCCCGGAGCCGGGCGAGTCAGTTGTCGAGCCGACAGCGGGCCCGGCCGCACCGCCACCACCACCGGCACCGCCCCGTGTGGGCGACAGACTGGCCCGCGCTGAGGAGGGCAATGTCAGCGGCGGGGCGCCGGCCGAGGCCTCGGTGCCCGCCGGCATGCTGCCGGACGGTCCGGCCCAGCGATCGATGGTGCGAACGATCCGGGGCGTGATCATCAGCACTATCTCGCTGCGCTCTGCCTGCGTCGACTCGTTCGAGAACAGACGCCCGACCACCGGCAGCTTGCTCAGACCGGGCACACGTTGCGAATTGCGCCGGTCACTGTCGGAGATCAGGCCGGCGAGCACCTGGGTTTCGGAATCGCGCAGGCGCAAGACCGTCTGCGCCTGCCGGGTGCCGATCCGATAAGCGGTGGTCTGTGCGGGGCCCTGAACCTGCTCGAGAATGTTCGACACCTCGAGCGCGACCTTCATCGCAACCTCGTTCTCATAGTAGATCTGCGGTTCGACTTCGACCTTCAGGCCGACATCGATATAGGTTGTCGAGGCACCGATCGCATTGCTCGCGCCAAAGGAATTGGCGGCGAACTGCGTGGTGAAGACCGGCACCTTCTCGCCGACCTGAAACTTCGCCTTCTCCCGATTGCGCACCCGGATGCGCGGATTCGACAGCAGGTTGACCGTTCCGTCGGTGGCGCGCAGGTTGGCAACCAGCAGCGGGTTGGCGACCTGCGCGGTCTGCGAGGTCCAGTTGTCGCGCGTGATCACGCTGCCGATGTTCGAGGCGGCATTACCGATGGCGCCGGCAATGGTGCCAGCGGCGTTGGCGGCATTGGGCAGTTGCACCAGGCCGTAGGAAATCGAGTTCGGATATTTGATGCCGAGTTCCTGCAGCTTGGTGCTGGCAATCTCGAGCACCTCGATGTCGATGATCACTTCTGAATCGGCGACATCGATCGATTGCAGCAGTTGCGACGCAAGCTGCACAGCCGCTTGCGTGTCCTTCACCACCATCATGTTGAGCCGGTCGTCGACGAAGATGTCCTTCGACTTGACGACGCTGCGCAGCATGGCCGCCGCCTGCTTCACATCGATATTCGAGAGCCAGAAGGCGCGTGCCTCGAGCGGGACGTAGTCCTTGGCCTTTCCAGCCGAGCGCGGGAACACCAGAAACGTGGTTCCGTTGAGCAGGCGCATATCGAGGTTTTGCGACTGCATGATCGTGCGCACCGCTTCGTCCAGACTGACGTTTCGCAGGAACAGCGTGACCTTGGCGTCACCGCGCACATCCTTGTCGAAGACGAAATT
>CAIKZV010000543.1 GCA_903831925.1 uncultured Burkholderiales bacterium | reverse complement strand
GGATCCGTACCCGTTTTGCTCCGTCTCCCACCGGATTTCTCCACATCGGTGGAGCGCGGACTGCGCTTTTTTCGTGGGCGTATGCCCGTCATTTCGGCGGGACTTTCATCCTTCGCATCGAAGACACCGACGTCGAGCGCTCGACCCCGGAAGCGGTGCAGGCGATCCTTGACGGTATGGCGTGGCTCGGTCTGGCTCATGACGAGGGGCCTTTCTATCAGATGCAGCGGATGGACCGATACCGCCAGGTGATCGCGCAGATGCTGGCCGCGGGCACCGCCTATTACTGCTGGGCCACGCCGGCCGAACTCGATGCGATGCGCGAGGCGCAGCGCGCGCGTGGCGAAAAGCCCCGCTATGACGGCCGGTGGCGTCCCGAAAATCGCGATCGGCTCGGGCTGGTTGTGCCGGCCGGCCAGCAGCCGGTGGTGCGCTTTCGCAACCCTGATGGCGGCGAAGTCGTCTGGAACGATCTGGTCAAGGGGCCGATCGCCATCGGCAATATCGAGCTCGATGATCTGATCATCGCCCGTTCGGACGGTACGCCGACCTACAACTTCTGCGTCGTGGTCGATGACTGGGAGATGCAGATCACGCATGTCATTCGGGGCGATGACCATGTCAACAATACGCCGCGCCAGATCAACATCCTTCGCGCGCTCGGCGCTGAACTGCCGGTATATGGACATGTGCCGATGATTCACGGCTCCGATGGGCAGAAGCTCTCGAAGCGTCACGGCGCGGTATCGGTGATGCAGTACGACGACGAGGGTTTCCTGCCCGAGGCGGTCATCAACTATCTCGCCCGCCTGGGCTGGAGCCATGGCGATGACGAGGTGTTTTCACGCGAATCGCTGGTGCAGTGGTTCGATGGTTCGCACCTGTCGCATTCGCCCTCGCAGTTCGATCCCGAGAAGTTGAAGTGGCTCAACAACCATTACCTGAAGCAAACGCCTGACGAAACACTCGCGGTGTGGGTCGCACCCCGGCTCGCGCGTCGCAATGTCGATCATGCAGGGCAGGGTGGCCCCGATCTGGCCGCGGTGTGCGGCCTCTTCAAGGACCGTGCGAGCACACTCGAAGAGCTGGCCGACCTGGCGGCGATGCTCTGGGTCGATCCGTCAGCGGCCAATCCGAATCTGGCCGACGAACTCGCGGCGCAACTCAAGCCCCAGACTGTGCCGGCGCTGCACGATCTGGCCAGCAGGCTGTCGGCCTGCGATTGGACTGCTGCCGGGATTTCGGGCGCTATCAAGCAATCCCTGGCTGAGTTCCAGCTGAAGATGCCTCAGCTCGCGGTGCCGGTCAGGCTGAAGGTCTTCGGTCGCGCGCAGACACCCTCGGTGGATGCGATGCTGGCACTGATGCCGCGCGACACCGTGCTGGCAAGGCTGAGGGCCTGAGCGGCTGAGGGTCTGTGATCGGCGACGCGCTGAAGTGCCTTAGTCGTAGCTGACTTCGCCGGCGACATGCTCGCTGCCGTCGGCGTGCCTGACCCAGACCCGACTCTTGCCCGGTCCGATCTCGACGCCACCACAGCTGACTTCGTTGTCGACGAAAGCGGGCTGCTGGTTGCGAAAGACGAACTGGCGCGGCGTCTTGCCTGGATGGGCACTTCGCCAGGTGTCGAGCATGAGCGTGCCCAGCAGCGGACCATGGACGACCAGGCCCGGGTAGCCCTCGATTCCGGTGGTGTAGGGGTGGTCGTAATGAATGCGGTGGGTATTGAAGCTGACTGCGCTGTAGCGAAAGAGCAGCGGCGCGCTCGGCTTGAAGCGAGTCTCCCAGTCACCGGCAGGGGGTGCCGGAACCGGGGCAGGGGCTGCCGCGGCCGCCGGCGCTGATGCACTGACAACGGCCGCCTCGCGATAGACCGCGGTCTGCAGTTCGTCGATACCGCAGATATCACCTGAATACCAGCGATTGCGAAGCGATACGAAGCCAAGCGTGCCACTGCGACCGGTCTTGATGTTGACCGACTCGATTGTCGAGCGCACTTCGAGCGGGGCATCGAGTGGCAGCGGCGCGAGCCACTGGATGGCACTGCCCGCCCACATCCGGCGCGGCAGGGGCCAGGTCGGCACCAGCGGGCCGCGCGGGCCATGGCCGTCTTCGCCGAGTGTGGCCGTGGGCCAGGCCGGTGGCGCAAAGAGCCACAACCAGTGTCGCAGCGGCTCGAGCGCTGAAGACTGGGCAGGCAACGGGCGATCGAGGCTGGCCTCGAGCAGGCCGACCCATTGGCTGCTCGCGGTCATGGACCTGCGGTCAGTACGTCCGACCCAGGCCGTCCAGTCGGTGGCGGCCAGTTCTTTGGCAAGTTGTGTATCAGTGGCGCTCATCGTTTACTCCAAAGTGAGTTTCTGGGCTGCGACCACCTGCTTGTAGACCTCCAGTTCGGCGGCAATCTGCTGGGCGAACTGTAAGGGCGTATTGCCGATGACAAGGGAGCCGGTGTCTGCGATGCGCTTTGCGACCCCGGGGTCATCCAGGCTCTTGCGGGCTGCGAGGTTGATCGCATCGACCACTGCCGTTGACATCCCTTTCGGGCCATAGAGGCCGTAGAAGGCCATCCGATTGACCGGTTCGAGACCGACATCCTTGAAGGTGGGGACGTTCGGGAGCACGGCCAGTCTGGAGGGGGCGGCGACGACGATCGGGATCAGCTTGCCGTCACGGATGAAGGGCAGCGCCGAGGGGAGATTGTCGAAGATGATCGGGATCTGTCCTGCCACCACATCGGCCAGCGCCGGGCCTGCTCCTCGGTAGGGAATGTGGACCATGAAGGTCTTGGTGAGCGACTTGAAAAGCTCGGTCTGCAGGTGTCCGATGCCGCCGCTGCCTGAACTGCCATACGAGTATTTCCCGGGGTTGCGGCGCAGTTCGGCCACGAAACTCTTGAAATCGCGGGCCGGAAAGGAAGGATGGACTGCGATCACGTTAGGGGTGGCCGCGAGATTGACGATCGGTGAAAAATCGGTCAGCGGGTCGTAGCCGATCTTGGGGTTGATCGCCGGATTGGCAGCCACGGTAGAGACCGTGGCCATGCCGATCAGGTAGCCGTCGGGCGCAGCACGAGCGACTTCGAGTGCGCCGACCGCGCCGCCTCCGCCTGCTTTGTTCTCGACGACGACGCTCTGGCCGAGGTTGTCACGCAGCTTTTCCGCCACCACGCGGGCGACGATATCGGTCGTGCCGCCCGGGGCAAACGGGACAATCAGCCTGACCGGTCGGGAGGGATAGGCTTGCGCCATCAGACTGCCGGGCAGCAGTCCGGCGGCGCCGGCGGCGATCATTGCGCCAAGCAGGTCGCGTCGGGGGGCGCCGGTCGGCAGGGCGGTCGTCTCGATATTGGCTTTGCGGCGCGGGTCTGAACGATCGGTCACAGCGGGTCTCCTGGCATTGACGATAAACTCGGGATCTTCTTGTCTCGCCCATAAGCATAGCGCCATGTCCGGCAACACCTTCGGGCACCTTTTTACGGTGACGACTTTCGGAGAGTCCCACGGGCCGGCGCTCGGCTGCGTGGTCGATGGCTGCCCGCCCGGCATGGCCCTGTCCGAAGCCGATCTGCAGCCTGACCTCGATCGGCGCCGACCAGGCACATCGCGCCATGTGACGCAGCGCCAGGAGCCCGATCGCGTCGAGATCCTGTCGGGCGTTTATGAGGGCATGACCACCGGTACCCCGATTGCACTGCTGATACGCAACGAGGATCAGCGCAGCAAGGACTATTCCGCGATTGCGCAGACCTTCAGGCCAGGCCATGCCGACTACACCTATCTGCACAAGTACGGCATTCGTGATCCGCGCGGCGGCGGTCGATCATCGGCGCGTCTGACCGCAGCGACTGTCGCGGCGGGCGCGATCGCCCGAAAATGGCTGTCCCTGGCTTACGGCACGACGGTGCGCGGGCGCATGAGCCAGCTCGGTGATATCCCGATTCCGTTCGAAGACTGGAACGAAGTCCATCGCAATCCGTTTTTTGCGGCCGGCCAGTCGATGGTCGAGACGCTCGAGGCCTACATGGATGCCCTGCGGCGCTCGGGCGACTCCTGCGGCGCGCGCATCGACGTGGTCGCCGAAGGCGTGCCGGTCGGCCTGGGCGAGCCCTTGTTTGACAAGCTCGATGCCGATATTGCTTTCGCGATGATGGGCATCAATGCGGTCAAGGGTGTCGAGATCGGATCGGGCTTTGCGTCGGTCAGTCAGAAGGGCAGCGAGCACGGCGACGAGCTCACGCCGGCGGGTTTCGTCGGCAACCACTCGGGTGGTGTGCTCGGCGGCATTTCGACCGGCCAGCCGATCACCGTCTCGATCGCCATCAAGCCGACTTCCAGCATCAGGGTGCCGCGCCGTTCGATCGACATCCATGGCGAGCCGACGCAGGTCGAGACGCTGGGGCGACATGATCCATGTGTCGGTATCCGGGCCACCCCGATTGCCGAGGCGATGCTGGCACTGGTGCTGATGGATCATGCCCTGCGCCATCGCGCTCAGTGCGCCGACGTCCAGGTGCCTTCGCCCTCGATCCCCGGCTCTGCCGGCTGAGCCGGCGCCGCAGAGAGGTCTCATGGCGGGTGTCGGCCCTTCGGGCTTGCAGAGCGCGGGCCCGATTCGGGCGCTCTTTTTCGCCTATTTCGCTTTTGTCGGCATTTACTCACCGTATCTGAGCTTGTGGTTCGATGCGCGCGGATTGTCGATCGCGCAGATCGCGGTGCTCATGTCGCTGCCCCAATTGCTGAGGATCGTCGCGCCGCCTTTCTGGGGCTGGCTGTCCGACCGCGGGAGCCATCGCACCGCCTTCCTCAGGCTGAGCGCCGTCGGCGCATTGCTGATCGTGCTGCTCTTTCCGCTGGCGCAGGGCCCGGTCGCGCTGGGGGGGCTTCTGGTGGCGCTCTGTTTTGTGACGGCGGCACAAATGCCGATCGGCGAAGCGCTTGCCCTCGATCGCACCCGCGGTGATGCCGGGCAATACGGACGAATCAGGCTGTGGGGCTCGATCGGGTTCGTGTGCACTGTGCTGGCCGGCGGCCCGCTCCTCGACCACTTCGGCATGATGTCGCTGCCGTGGTTGATGGCCGCAGCGCTCGCGCTCCTGGTCGCGGTGAGTGTGGCCTTGCCCAAACAGACTTCTGAAGGCGCGGCCCGCGCCGTCGAATCAGCCGGTGCAACCCTGCGCGATCCGGTGACAATCGCGTTTTTCGTGTCGGCATTTCTGATGGTGTTCGCCCATGCGGCGCTCTATTCGTTTTTTTCGCTCTATCTCGAAAGACTCGGCTACAGCCGCACCGCGATCGGTGCGATCTGGGGGCTGGGCGTGCTTGCCGAGATTGCGCTGTTTTCGGTGCAGCGTTCGCTCTTTGCACGGTTTTCGCCGATGGCGCTGCTGGCGTTCAGTTTCGCGGTCTGCGCGCTGCGCTTTGCCCTGGTCG
>CAIKZV010000542.1 GCA_903831925.1 uncultured Burkholderiales bacterium | reverse complement strand
TACTCGTTCGGCGGCTGGAAGAACTCGCTCTTTGGCGACCATCACATGCATGGCCCCGAGGGCGTGCGTTTCTACACGCGATACAAGGCGATCACGCAGCGCTGGCCGGCCGGCATCCGTGCCGGCGCCGAGTTCGTGATGCCGAAGATGAAGTGATGTCCTGTTAAGGGCGGGGAGACAGCCATGACGCTGCAGCTGAAAGACATGACCCTGGTCAAGCGCCAGGGCTTCATCGATGGTCAGTGGGTCGATGCCGATTCGGGTGCGGTGTTTGCCGTGACCGACCCGGCAAGCGGCCAGACCCTGGTCGAGGTGGCCGACATGGGCGTGGCCGAGACGCAGCGCGCCATCGATGCGGCGGCGCGCGCCCTGCCCGCCTGGCGCGCGCGCACCGCGAAAGACCGCGGCGCGATTTTGCGTCGCTGGTTCGACCTGATCATTGCGCACACCGAGGACCTCGCCCAGCTGATGACCGCCGAGCAGGGCAAGCCGCTTGCCGAGGCGCGCGGCGAGGTGGCCTATGGCGCGAGCTTCATCGAGTGGTTTGCCGAGGAAGGCAAGCGGGCCTACGGCGACATCATCCCCACGACCGGCGCCGATCGCAGGCTGATGGTGCTCAAGCAGCCGATCGGTGTGTGTGCCGCGATCACGCCCTGGAATTTTCCGATCGCGATGATCACCCGCAAGGTCGCGCCGGCGCTTGCCGCAGGCTGCACGGTAGTGGCCAAGCCGGCCGAGGCCACGCCGCTGTCGGCGCTTGCGCTGGTCGAGCTGGCGGTGCAGGCAGGATTGCCCGCCGGCGTGCTGAATCTGATCGTGGCCGATGCGCCGAATGCGCCGGCGATCGGCCTGGCGCTTTGCACCAGCCCGGTGGTGCGCAAGGTCTCGTTCACCGGCTCGACCGAGGTTGGGCGCATTCTGCTGCGGCAGTCGGCCGATTCGGTCAAGAAGCTCTCGCTCGAGCTGGGTGGCAATGCGCCCTTCATCGTGTTTGATGATGCCGATCTGGATGCCGCGGTCGAGGGCGCGCTGGCCTCGAAGTATCGCAATGCCGGTCAGACCTGCGTGTGCGCCAACCGGATCTATGTTCAGGACAGTGTCTATGAGGCCTTTGCGGCCAAGCTCGCGGTCAAGGTCGCGCAGTTCAAGGTCGGCGCGGGTTCCGAGCCGGGCGTCCAGGTCGGTCCGCTGATCGAGGCGGCCGCGGTCAGCAAGGTTCAGGAGCATGTCGCCGATGCGCTGGCCAAGGGGGCGACGCTGCTGCTCGGTGGCAAGCGGCATGCCCTGGGCGGGCTCTTCTTTGAACCGACCATTCTCACCGGTGTGACTGCCGAGATGCGGATTGCCCGCGAAGAAACCTTCGGGCCGGTCGCGCCGCTGTTCCGGTTCAAGGACGAGGCCGAAGCAATTGCGATGGCCAATGACACCGAATTCGGTCTGGCGGCCTATTTCTATGCGCGCGACATCGGGCGGATCTTCCGGGTGGCCGAGGCGCTGGAGTCGGGCATGGTCTGCGTCAACTCCGGGATTCTGTCGAACGAGGTGTCGCCGTTTGGCGGCGTCAAGCAGTCCGGGCTCGGTCGCGAGGGGTCGAAATACGGCATCGACGAGTATCTCGAGCTGAAGTATCTCTGTCTGGCGGGGCTGTGATGACGGGTTGCAAGGGGATCAGTCTGGCGGGAGCGTGTCGATGAAGGTGCGTGCCGCCGTGCTTCGCCAGATCGGCCTGCCGGCGCCCTATGCCCAGAGCCGCCCGCTGTCGATCGAGGAGGTCGAGCTGGCTGACCCCGGCCCCGGCGAGTTGCGGGTGAAGATCCATGCCGCCGGGCTGTGCCATTCCGATCTGTCGGCGATCAATGGAGATCGACCCTGGCCAGTGCCGATCGTGCCGGGTCATGAAGCGTCGGCTGAAGTGGTCGAGGTCGGATCGGCGGTGCTCGACGTGAAAGTGGGCGATCACGTTGTGCTGGTTTTCCGGCCTTCCTGCGGTGCCTGCCCCGACTGTTCGGTCGGGCGCCCGGCGCTGTGCGGGCCGGGTGGCGAGTCGAATGCCGCCGGCGGTTTGCTGGGCGGTTATCGGCGCCTGTCGCTGGTGGGAGGGGGCACGCTGCACCACCACATGGGGTGTGCGGCCTTTGCCGAATACGCGACCGTGTCGCGGCGGTCGGTTGTACCAATCGACCCGGATCTTCCCTGGACGCAAGCAGCGCTGTTCGGGTGTGCGGTGTTGACCGGCGCGGGTGCGGTGTTCAACACCGCCCGGATCGAGGCCGGTGCGCGTACTGCGGTGGTGGGTCTTGGCGGGGTTGGTTTCTCGTCGCTGATGGCCGCGATTGCGGCAGGCGCGCGGGAGGTGATCGCGATCGACGTGATGCCTGCCAAGCTCGAGCGGGCGCTTGAGCTGGGGGCGACTCGGGTATTTGATGCCCGCGATCCCGAGGTGGTCGCGCAGGTCAAGGCGGTGACCGAAGGGGGCGTTGACTATGCCTTCGAGATGGCAGGAGCGGTGCCGGCGCTGGAACTTGCCTATCGCATCACTCGGCGCGGTGGCACCACGGTGTCCGCCGGTCTGCCCAATCCGGCGGCGATCTGGCCGCTGCAGGCGGTATCGATGATTGCCGAGGAGCGGACGATCAAGGGCAGCTATATCGGGTCCTGCGTACCGAGTCGGGATGTGCCTCGTTTCGTGGCGATGTTCCGCGGTGGACGCCTGCCGGTGGATCAGCTGTTGAGTGAAACGATTCGCCTGGATGAGATCAACCCTGCGCTCGATCGACTCGCTCGGGGTGAATCGGTCAGGCAAGTCATTGTGATGGATTGAGGTGTCGAGCCGTGCCAAGTTGCTTGGCCGGATTGGGTTGTTGGCATTGGGATGATCAGGGGGAGTGCGATGAGTGATGGTGCCGGCTCGACCGCAGCGTCTGCTGCGGCAGCGGAGTTCGACTATGTGATCGTCGGCGCAGGCACGGCGGGCTGTCTGCTCGCCAATCGCCTGTCGGCTGATCCGACCAAGCGCGTGCTCCTGCTCGAAGCCGGCGGACCTGACGACTGGATCTGGATCCATATCCCGGTCGGCTATCTCTATTGCATCGATAACCCGCGGACCGACTGGCGGTTTCGGACCGAGGCCGAGCCGGGTTTGAATGGCCGCAGCCTGATTTATCCGCGCGGCAAGACCCTGGGCGGATGCTCATCGATCAACGGAATGATCTACATGCGCGGCCAGCGCGGCGACTATCGCAACTGGGTCGAGGCTGGCAATCAGGGCTGGGGATGGGACGATGTCCTGCCCTACTTCCTCAAGCATGAGAACTATCACGGCCTTGATCAGGGAGGCACCGATGCCCTGCATGGTCACGGCGGTGAGTGGCGGGTGGAGAAGCCCAGGATTTCCTGGGAGGTTCTCGATGCCTTTCGCGAGGCGGCCGCGCAGGCCGGCATTCCAAACAGCGACGATTTCAATCGCGGCGACAATTTTGGTTGCGGTTATTTCGAGGTCAATCAGCGGCGAGGGGTGCGATGGAATGCCAGTAAGGCGTTCTTGCGACCGGTTCAGTCACGATCGAACCTGACGGTCTGGACGCATGCCCATGTCAAGCGCGTGCGCTTTGAGGCGCTGCGGGCGGTCGGCGTGGAGCTTGTCCGAGGCAAGGATGGCATCGGTTCAGAGATGTTCGTCCGAGCGCATGCCGAGGTCATTCTCGCGGCTGGCGCGGTGAGCTCGCCGCACTTGCTGCAGTTGTCAGGCATCGGCGACGCGGCCTGGTTGCAGGGGCTTGGTATTCCGGTGACCCATTCGTCGCCGGGTGTCGGCGGGAATCTTCAGGATCATCTGCAGATGCGCCTGGCGTTCAAGGTCCAGAACGTCGTGACGCTGAATCAGCAGGCGAACAGCCTTGTCGGCAAGGCCTGGATGGGTTTGCAATATGCGCTTTGGCGACGCGGGCCGTTGACGATGTCGCCGAGTCAGTTAGGGGCCTTCACCCGCAGCGATCCGTCGCTCGAGTTTCCTGACCTGGAGTATCACGTTCAGCCGCTGTCGCTTGACCGGTTCGGTGAGCCTTTGCATCGGTACCCGGCAGTGACCGCGTCGGTCTGCCAGCTGAGGCCGGCGTCGCGTGGTTGGGTGCGAGCAAGCAGCCCGGACTGGCGCCAAGCCCCGGAGATCCAGCCAAACTACTTGTCTGATCCCTACGACCAGACGGTCGCGGCCAATGCGATTCGAGTGACTCGACAGATTGTCGGGATGCCTGCCTTGTCCCGATATCGACCTGAAGAGTTCATGCCGGGCCTTGAGTATCAGACGGAGGATGAACTCGTGCAGGCTGCCGGGAAGATCGGGACGACGATCTTCCATCCGGTCGGAACAGCGAAAATGGGTGTTGAGTCTGACCAGATGGCGGTGGTGGATGGGCGCTTGCGTGTTCGAGGCGTGATCGGGTTGCGAGTGATTGACGCGTCGGTTATGCCGACCATCACGTCAGGCAATACCAATTCGCCGACCTTGATGATCGCTGAGCGTGGCGCTGAGATGGTGATCGCAGACGCGCGGTGATGTTTCACGTGGAACAGGGTGCGGGGTGGTGGGGCGGAAAGGCCGAGCGATGAATTGGGGGCTGGGCCGCAGCTAATCTGGGGTCGTTTGTTTGGCGCCGGACAGGCTTGATTTGTGGCGATTCGACGCTTGAGAACGGACTGCCCGCAGAGCATGAGTGGCAGAAGCGCTTGGCTGACGTCGCTGTAGTGCTTGTTTTCACGGTGATGCTCCTACTGGTTAACTGCGATGGGCCCGTTTACGGCCGCGGAGACCAGCCCCGAGTCCATGACCAAGCAGATCTCCGATTCGGCATCCGCCTCGCTCTGCCAAGCCAAGCCAAGCCAAGCCAAGCCAAGCCAAGCGAACGGGATCATCGATCCTCCGCCGGACATCGGCCCGATCCCCATCGAACCGCGAATCTATTCGCCTCAGGTCAGCGCCGGAGTCACCCGTCTGGCCGCGAAGATTCCATCAACTCACCGCGTCGACGACTACTCGACCAGGTTTCGCGGTCCCGCCCGCCGGCAGTGCCGACTTCTCTGGTGCGCGCGCCCTTGGCCTTGCGCGCGGTGGCGAAGGTCTTTACGTGACCGCCCAGAAGTGAATCAGGCAGGGCATACTGCGCTGTCGCCTGGTGCTGCTTCACGTGAAAAATCGGGGTCGGTGCGCCGGCAGTATCAAATCAGAGCGTTGGCGAGTCGACGGCAGGCCTAATACCAAAGCGCCGATATGACTGTTTCACGTGAAACAGCGCCTATAATTCGCCTCCCCTGAGTCTGATTTTCTCCCCTGCCTCCCATGAACTTTCCTGAGCGATTTGACGTCATCGTCGTCGGTGGCGGTCACGCCGGCACCGAAGCCGCGCTTGCCGCGGCGAGGATGGGCGTGCGCACTTTGCTGCTGACGCACAACATTGAGACGCTTGGCCAGATGTCTTGCAATCCGTCGATTGGCGGCATTGGTAAAGGCCATCTGGTGAAAGAGGTGGACGCGCTCGGCGGCGCCATGGCGGCAGCGACTGATGAGGCCGGCATTCAGTTTCGGATACTTAATTCCAGCAAGGGTCCTGCGGTCAGGGCGACTCGCGCTCAGGCCGACAGAGTTCTCTACCGGCAGGCCATTCGCTCGCGTCTCGAAAATCAGCCCAATCTCTGGCTGTTTCAGCAAGCCGTGGACGACCTGATTGTGCAAGGCGATCGAGTCATCGGTGCCGTCACCCAAACCGGTATCCGATTTGAGTCTACGGCGGTCGTGGTCACCGCAGGGACGTTCCTCAATGGCTTGATTCACGTCGGCTTGAATCACTACTCGGCCGGTCGCGCTGGCGATCCGCCGGCGTTGTCGCTTGGCGCGAGGCTAAAAGAACTGCAGTTACCGCAAGGCCGTCTCAAGACGGGTACGCCGCCCCGTATTGACGGCCGATCGATTGATTTCGAGCGACTTCAGGTTCAGCCTGGCGACAGCGATCCCATTCCGGTGTTCTCATTTCTGGGAACTGCTGCGCAGCACCCGCGGCAAATGCCGTGCTGGATTACCCATACCAACGAGCAAACTCACGAGATCATTCGGTCTGGCCTGGACCGGTCGCCGATGTATACCGGCGTGATCGAAGGTGTCGGGCCGCGTTACTGCCCATCAATTGAAGACAAGATTCACCGCTTCGCCAGCAAGGCGTCGCATCAGATTTTCCTCGAGCCCGAAGGCTTGACCACCAACGAGTTCTATCCCAACGGGGTCTCGACCAGCCTGCCCTTCGATGTTCAGATCAATCTGGTCCGGTCGATGGTCGGGCTCGAAAATGCGCACATCCTTCGGCCGGGCTATGCGATTGAGTACGACTTCTACGATCCGCGCGCACTCAAGGCCTCGCTTGAAACCAAGTCGATTAGCGGGCTGTTTTTTGCTGGCCAGATCAATGGCACGACCGGTTATGAGGAGGCTGCGGCGCAGGGCTTGCTCGCCGGCATCAATGCCGCCCTGCAGACGCAGTCTCGCGATGCCTGGTGCCCGGCCCGCAACGAGGCCTATCTCGGCGTGCTGGTGGATGATCTGATCACACGCGGCGTCGCCGAGCCCTATCGAATGTTCACCAGCCGTGCCGAATATCGCCTGAGCCTGCGCGAAGACAATGCCGATTTGCGCTTGACCGCGATCGGACGAACCCTTGGCTGCGTCGACGACAGCCGCTGGGATGCCTTTTGCCGCAAACGGGACGCGATCGAGGCCGAGTTGCAACGCCTGCGCAGTACCTGGGTCAATCCCAAAGTGCTGGATGAGGTGCGGGCCACCGCTCTGCTGGGTGCCCCGATCGAGCGTGAGTATTCGCTCGCCGATCTGGTCCGTCGTCCCGATGTCGCTTACCGCGCGGTGATTGAGGCGACGGGGCCTGGCGTTGCCGACCAGGCGGTTGCCGAGCAGGTCGAGATCCAGCTCAAGTACCAGGGCTATATCGTTCGGCAGCAGGCGGAGGTCGAGCGAGTCAGTCATCAGGAGCATCAGCCGATTCCCGCCAATATTGTCTACGACGATGTGCGAGGGCTATCGGTTGAGGTGAGGCAACGCCTTGCGCAGCATCGTCCCCAGACCGTCGGGCAGGCATCACGGATGCAAGGCATTACCCCGGCAGCGGTATCGCTGCTGCTGGTCCATCTCAAGCGACTTCGCGCGGGTGCTGCGCAAGATGCAGCCTGAGCGCTCACCGATGCAGGTCGCCGGTCGCGCCCTTCCCGATCTCGCGCATCGACTTCAGGAGGGTGCGGTGCAAGCCGGTCTCGAGCTGCCGTCGGCGGTTCAGAACAAGCTCCTGGCGTATCTGTCGCTGATGAGCAAGTGGAACGCGGTCTACAACCTCACAGCCGTCAGAGATCCCGAGCAGATGCTGGTTCAACATCTGCTCGATTCACTGGCGATCATCGTTCCGCTGAGTCGGCATATCGATCTGTCGGGTGCGACGATCGCTGACATCGGTTCGGGCGCGGGCCTGCCGGGCTTGCCGCTGGCGATCGTCTTTCCGACCGCCAAGGTGATTTCCATTGAGCCGGTTGGAAAGAAAGTGGCCTTCCAGAGGCAGTCTTGCGCGGAGCTTGCGCTCACTAACGTTGAGGTCTATGCCGGACGTGCCCAGGCGCTGACCAGGCCGGTCGACCTGGTGATCTGCCGTGCCTTCGCCTCGATGATCGACTTCGTCGACGCTGCCGCCGGTTTGACCGGCCGGTCGACGCTGCTGGTGGCCATGAAGGGCCAGCTTGCGGGCCTCGAGACGGAATGTGCCGAACTGCCAGCCCATTGCGAGGTCGAGATCGAAGCCCTGCAGGTGCCCTTCCTGGACGCGCAGCGGCATCTGGTGGTCGTTCGACACGCTGGCCCGTCGGGTCCGCAGGCTCATGCCCGACAAGCCGACGCGTCCTCGCCGGCGACTGCGGCACCACCGCGGTCGGCCTGATTCGCGCCGAGCCGAGCCGACACCTCCCCCATTTACCCAGACGGAGCCTTGCAGACGTGGCCAGGATCTTCACCATCGCAAATCAGAAGGGCGGCGTCGGCAAGACCACGACGTCGGTGAACCTCGCCGCCGGGTTGGCCAAGCTCGGCCAGCGGGTATTGCTGGTCGATCTCGACCCGCAAGGCAACGCGACAATGGGCAGCGGCATCGACAAGCGCACGCTCAAGACGACGGTGTACCAGGTTCTGATCGGCATGTCGGATGCGGAAGAGACCACGGTCTGGGCCGAGGCCGCCGGCTACCATCTTCTGCCGGCCAACCGCGAACTTGCCGGCGCCGAGATCGATCTGATCGATTTCGAACAACGCGAGACTCGTTTGAAGGACGCGCTGTCCGCGGTCGACGACCAGTACGACTTCGTCATCATCGATGCGCCGCCAGCGCTATCGCTGCTGACCCTGAATGCGCTGTGCGCCGCCCACGGCGTGGTGATTCCGATGCAGTGCGAATACTTTGCCCTCGAGGGATTGTCGGATCTGGTGGCGACCATCAAGAAAGTGCATGCCAATCTGAACAGCAATCTCAAGGTCATCGGGCTGTTGCGGGTCATGTTCGATCCGCGCATGACCCTGTCGCAGCAGGTCTCGGCCCAGCTCGAGCAGCATTTCGGCGACAAGGTGTTTCGCACGGTCATTCCCCGCAATGTCAGACTGGCCGAGGCGCCGAGCCATGGATTGCCTGGCGTGGTCTTCGACCCGGCGTCTCGCGGCGCCAAGGCTTACCTCGAGTTCGGTGCCGAGATGGTCGAGCGCGTCAAGTCGATGTGAGCCACCCGGCCGGACCGCCCCCCGCACCGGCTCATCGCGACAGCCAACGCTGTCGACAGCCATCGTCCCCTCACGATTTCAACCAGAACCCCTTCCAGCATGATTGCGAAAAAACCAAAAGGCCTCGGCCGTGGCCTTGAAAACCTGCTCGGCGAGAGCTTTGAGCCATCGCGCGACGTCACTGCCGGAGGCATCCGGGCACCGTCGACGCTGCCCCTCGACAAGCTGCAGGCCGGGCGCTATCAGCCTCGCACCCGCATGGATGAAAGCTCGCTGCAGGAACTTGCGGCATCGATCCGTCAGCACGGAATGATGCAACCGATCGTCGTGCGCCCCCTGGCTGCCGATCGCTACGAGATCATCGCGGGCGAGCGTCGCTTTCGGGCAGCCAGGCTGGCCGGACTCGATGAGGTGCCAGTCATGCTGCGCGACGTCTCCGACCAGAATGCACTGGCGATGGCCCTGATCGAGAACATTCAGCGCGAGGACCTCAACCCGCTCGAAGAAGCCCAGGCAATTCGCCGCTTGCTCGACGAGTTCCAGTACACGCATGAGCAGGCATCGGAGGCGATCGGGCGCTCACGCAGCGCAACCTCAAACCTGCTGAGGCTGCTGAATCTGGCCGCGCCGGTGCAGACCATGCTGCTGGCCGGTGACCTCGAGATGGGTCACGCCCGGGCGCTGCTGGCGCTCGAGCGCGCCGAGCAGATTCTGGCGGCGAACCAGGTGGTCGAAAAACGACTGTCGGTTCGTGAAACCGAGCGGCTGGTGGTGCAGCAGCAATCGCAGCAGTCGCAATCTGGTGGCGGCTCAGGGGGCGGTTCGGGCACATCGCGCCGCCCTGTCGACGCCGATCTGCAGCGGCTGCAGGAGCAGATTGCCGAGCATCTTCAGGCGGCGGTCGAGCTGCAGGCCAACGCCCGCGGCAAGGGCCGACTGATCATCCGCTTCGACTCGGCCGAGCAGTTTGAAGGCCTTCGTTCGGCGATGGGGCTCGGGGCAGATCGCATCGGGGACTGACGCTGCGGCGCTGCGTTCGGTGCTGAACCGAGCAACCGCTCCGCAGGCCGATCTGATGCCCTCAGATACCGGTGGCTTTGCGCAGGAAGTCGGCGCGATCGATTGACTTGACCGTCAGCTCGCGCACATCGCCGTCCTTGAAGAGTCGCAACGGGATCGGCGTGCCGGCCGGCCCGGTCTTCCAGAGCTTGCGATAGAACTCGGCCTGATCGGCGACCTTTTCGCCGGCCACACCGATCACGATGTCGCCGGGCGTAACGCCCGCCGCATCGGCCGGCCCTTGTGGCGCCACCCGAACCACCATCAGGTAGCCGCGCACCGATTCGGTGGTGATGCCCAGCCAGGGATGGACATCGTCGCTGCGCCGGCCCCGCGCAAGCAGCTCGGACATGATCGGCTTGAGCAGGTTGACCGGCACCCAGAGATTGCCCGGCACGCTGCGCTGGCCGCTCGCCGCATCCTCGACGATCAGCGAACCGACCGCGATCAGCTTGCCGTCTTCGCTGATGAGGGCCGCGCCGCTCCAGTTGTTGACCGGCGGAAAGGTGTAGATCGGACGCTCGATCAGGTATTCCCAGCCGCCGGCAAAGACCTTGCGCGAGACCACCAGGAGCTCAGTGGCCTCCGGTTCGCCATGACCGAGCGTGAGCACCCGTTGCCGCTCGGTGACCTTGTCGGAATCGCCCAGGGCCATCGGCGTGCCGTCAAGCGGCACGGCGGCACGCACCAGGCCGAAGCCGGTCGCATGGTCGTAGCCGGCAACTGACGCAGGGATCCGTTTGCCCGACGCGGTGGTCACCATGACCGAGTCGGCCTCGACGGTGAGGTATCCGATCGTCAGGATGGTCTTGTCATCCAGGATGATGCCGGTGCCGACCCGCGTGGTGCCAAGGCCTTTGGCCGACGTCGCGTCGTCCGGAATGCGGGTGTCGATCCGAACGATCGAGGTGTTGAAACGGGTCAGGTCGCCCATCGTCCTGGCGCCAGATCGACCGGAGGCGGGCGGCGTGCGCGGCGAAGTGTCGGATCCGGACTGCGCCAGCGCAGGGCTCACGATCAGGATTGCGCTCAGCAGCGCGATCAGCGAAACCGTGATCAATCCGAACAGCGACCCGGACGTCTTTCGCCCCCTTCTCGCGCCCGTCGGCATTGCATGCGTGAACATCGACAGGCTCCTGAAATCGGCATCGGCGTTGATTCGAACGATTGTTCGATGCGAGTGTGCAAATTGCAAGGGCACTTTGCAGACGCGAGCGATTCAAAATCGCTGACGGCTTGCTGCGTTGCAGTATCCTGATTCCTTTCGAGCTCTGCCCTGTCCTGTCATGACCTGGTCGATCGTTGCGCGTGATCCCCTTACGGGGGCCTTCGGTGTGGCAGTTGCCACGCGATTTTTTGCGGTCGGCGCGCTCTGTGCCCATGCCGACGGCGGTGTCGGCGGACTGGCGACGCAGGCCCTGATCAATCCCACCTTTGGCGCGCGCGGGCTGCGCCTGCTGCGCGAAGGCGTGCCGGCGCAAGTCGTGATGGACATGCTGCTGGCCGCCGACCCTGGCCGCGAATCGCGCCAGGTCCATCTGCAGGACGCGCGCGGCGCGATTGCTACGCATACCGGATCCGATTGCATCCCCTGGTGCGGCCATGTCGTCCATGACGGTTTCTCGGTGGCCGGCAACATGCTGGCCGGTCCGCAGGTGATTGCAGAGACTGCCCGCGTCTATCTCGATGGCGCCGAGCTGCCCTTTGCCCGCCGCCTGATCCGGGCGCTGCAGGCCGGCGAGGCGGCCGGCGGCGACAAGCGCGGCAAGCAGTCGGCAGCGCTTCGCATCCATACCACCGAGGACTATCCGGCGCTTGACCT
>CAIKZV010000541.1 GCA_903831925.1 uncultured Burkholderiales bacterium | reverse complement strand
GTGCTCGTCATGCTGCCGCTGATCCTGCGAAGCGGATGGCGCAACTATCTGCCCAACAGCATCTCCGGCCAGTTCTGGCGCGGCATCGTGCACAGCATCGGGCTGTCGCTGTGGTTCTTCGCCCTGCCCCATCTGGCGCTCGCCGACACCACCGCCATCGGCTACACCGGCCCGATCTTCACCATGATCGGCGCCTCTTATCTGCTTGGCGAGAAGATGCGACCCGAGCGATGGGCGGCCGCGCTGATCGGCTTCGTCGGTGTCCTGATCGTGGTCGGCCCACGGCTGTCGGGCAGCGGCAACTGGTACTCGCTGATCATGCTGGCCTCGGCGCCGATGTTTTCGCTGTCGTTTCTGCTCACGAAAATGCTGACCAGGCACGACCGGCCGGAGGTCATCGTCGCCTGGCAGGGGATCACGGTCTCGGTGCTGACCATGCCCTTCGCACTGATGGTCTGGGTCTGGCCGACACCCACCCAGTGGCTCCTGTTCGCCATCACCGGCGTGATTGGCAGTGCCGGCCACTATTGTCTGACCCGCTCCTTCGTCTCGACCGATATCTCGGTCACCCAATCAGCCAAATTTCTGGACCTGATCTGGGCCACCCTCTGGGGGCTGCTCGTCTTTGGCGACTATCCGAGCAGCACGACGCTGATCGGTGGCCTGGTGATCATCGCAGCCACCATCTGGATCGGCCGTCGTGAAGCACAACGCGCGGCCCGGGCAACACAGGCGGCCGAACCATGAAAGCCATCGTCATCGGCGCCGGCATCGGCGGACTGACCACCGCCCTGATGCTGCACTCGCGGGGCATCGAGTGCGACGTCTTCGAACAGTCGCCGGTCATCCGTGAGCTGGGTGTCGGTATCAATGTCCTGCCGATGGCGATCGGCGAGTTGGCTGAATTAGGCCTGCTCGATGCGCTCGATGAGGTGGCGATCCGCACCCGCGAGCTGATTTACATGACCCGACGCGGGCAGGAAGTCTGGCGCGAGGCGCGCGGACTCGATGCCGGCATGACGCATCCGCAATTCTCGATCCACCGCGGCCGCCTTCAGACTGTGCTCGCTCGCGCGATGCTCGAGCGTCTGGGGCCCGAGCGTGTTCATCTCGGTCAACGCCTGCTGGGCTTCCTGCAGGATTCGCAGGGGGTCCATGCCAGCTTCGTCGACGCTCAAGGCCAGCCGGGCGCCTCGGTCAGGGCAGACCTGCTGATCGGTGCTGACGGCATCCACTCGACCGTGCGATCGCAGCTGTTTCCGCAGGAAGGTCCAGCGTCCTGGCAGGGCGTCATGCTCTGGCGGGGCGCGACCGACTGGCCGGTGTTTCAGGACGGACGAACGATGCTCATCGCAGGCGGGCTGGGTGCCAAAGCGGTCGTCTATCCGATCGCCATGGGCGGTCGTGATGGTGAGCGTCTGACCAACTGGGCGATCGCGGCCCGCATCGGCGACGGCCAATCACCCCCGCCGCGCAAGGAGAGCTGGTCGCGACCGGGTCAGCGCGACGAACTGATGGCAAGACTGGGAGCCTTCAGGCTCCCGCATGCGGATATCGCCGCACTGATCGCCGCGACACCGCAATTCTGGGAATACCCGATGTGCGACCGTGACCCCTTGCCGCGCTGGTCGCATGGGCGCGTCACATTGCTTGGCGATGCAGCCCATCCAATGTATCCGGTCGGCTCGAACGGCGCCTCGCAGGCCATTCTGGACGCTCGATGCCTGTGCGACGAGCTGTCAAGGCAGGGGGCCGATATCAGCAATGCGCTGGCAAGGTATGAAGCGGATCGCCTGCCGAAGACCGCGGCCATCGTCATCAGCAACCGCAGCGGCGGACCCGAAGGCGTGATCGATGCGGTCGAGTCCCTGGCCCCCGATGGCTTTGACGACATCGAAGCGATCCTGCCCCTAGGGGAGCGCAGGAAGATCGTACAGGGTGCGAGCCGACTGTCGAGCGCCGCAGCCGCGAGACCGCCTCAGCCGTGAACCGACGACGCGGCGATTGAGCAGTGACGTCAGCCGCATTACCAGCCGAGTTAGCAGCCCGACCCGCTCAGGGCAAAAATTTTTCGATGGTCTCGGCGAGCCGCTCGGGCTGGTCGTGATGGATATTGTGGCCAGCCTGCGCGATATGCTCGATGCGCAGCCCCCGATAAGCGCGCGAGCGTCGTTCGAACTCATCCGGCATCGAGGACAGGCGCGCCATCAGACCCGACTCCTCGCCGTCGATCCAGAGCACCTGCGCCTCGGTCTGCTGCCAGCAGGCGATCGCATCGTCGGCCGGCATCGGCATCGGACTATTGCGTTTGTGCGCCGGATCGGCGCGACGCGCGACGCTGCCGTCTTCGAGCGCGACACCCCAGTGCTGCACCAGAAAGCGCGCGCGCTCATCGGTCAGCCGCGGGTTTTCGGACTGCATCCGCAGGGCGAATTCGTCGAAATCGAGATAGGGCCGCTGACTGGTGTCGTGGTGAAGCTGCGCAAGCCACTTGGTAAATCGCCGCGGCGGCGGATCCTGGCGCGCAACCGGCGGACCGAACCCGTCGACATTGACGAAATGGCTGACGCGATCGGGCCTGACACCAGCATAGGTTGCGGTGACATGCGCGCCCATGCTGTGGGCCACGATGCGAACCGGACGCTGCGGGCTGTAATGCTCGAGCAGAAACTCCAGGTCGCCGAGATAGTCACCGAACCAGTAGCTGTCGGATCCGCTCCACTGGGTCAGGCCATAGCCGCGCCAGTCGGGGGCGACCACGAACCAGTCGCGACGCAGGGCATCGACCGTGAATTGCCACGAGGCCGAGACATCCTGAAAACCATGCAACATCACCAGCAGGTGATAGCGATCAAACACCAGGTTTGGTGGCGACCGTTGCATCGCGTTCAACCATGATGTCTGGAAGCGCTTCAGCACTTG
>CAIKZV010000540.1 GCA_903831925.1 uncultured Burkholderiales bacterium | reverse complement strand
TGTCACGCTACTTTCAGCTTCATCAGATAGGATCGTCTGCTTGCCTTGAGAAGCCGGACAGTTGCGATCACAAGGCTGTCCAAGGCGAATAAGGCACTCCCCGAAAAGCCCCGTCACCTCACCGCAACCGAAAGCTGGAAATGCGCAAAAACCTTGTTGTCGTTCGAGCGGGAGACCGATCCTTACACCCCCAATGGATGAACCGTCCGCAAAGAAACTGGGATATTGCGGTCAGTTATTACGGGAATCTGCCAAATGCCTATGAAGGCCAATATGACTGGATACATCGATTCAAAGGTTCGAAATGGGAAGGCCTGAGCGATTTTCTTCGCGAGTACCCGGAAACCTTCACGAAATACGACTACATCTGGCTGCCAGACGATGATCTGCTCACCACATCCGAAAATATCGACCAGTTTTTCTCGATCTGCCGAGAACAGAATTTCACAATTGCCCAGCCGGCATTGACCCGGTACAGCTATTCCAGCTGGAAGATAACGCTCCAGAAACCAAACAGCCTGGCTCGCATCACAAATTTTGTCGAAGTAATGGCACCGTGCTTCAAAGTCGACAGTTTCAAATTGTTCAGCGATACCTTCAGTATCAACACGTCAGGCTGGGGTTACGAATGGCTATGGCACAAAATTGCCGACCAGAACGGCATCAACCGCCTGGCCATTATCGACCGAACGCCGGTGTTTCATACCAGACCGGTCGGCAGCGCCGGTCATGGTGGAAGCAAGTCGGCGCCGATTTCTGAAAAATCCCTATTGCTGGACAAGTTTCAATTGACCCCGCACAAACCGCGGGTGCATCAGGTTCTCAACGACAGCAGCAGCGTGACAAATCGTGGCATGGCGATTCTGGAGGAGCTGGCCTCCAAGCTCCTGTATCGCCAGATAAATAGTCGCTCCGGCACTGATGCTCGCCACTGATCAATGTTTGACCAAGTCACTGGGATCGAAAAAGCATGACTGAATCAAATCGGATTCTGGTTGTTGGGGCCGGATTCTCAGGGGCTGTCATTGCCCGCGAACTGGCCGATTCCGGCCGGCAGGTCCTGGTAATCGACAAGCGGGATCACGTCGCCGGAAACGCATACGACTTTACCAACGAGATCGGTATTCGAATCCATAAATACGGTCCGCACCTGTTTCATACCTCCAATCAGAAAGTTGTCGATTGGCTGTCGACCTTCACTGAATGGACGCCCTACCAGCACAAGGTCAAGGCGCTGCTGGGCGACGGCAGGCTCGTTACCTTGCCGGTCAATAAGGAAACGACTGAAATCGTCGGCAAAGAAAACGTTCTGGATATCTTTTTCAGGCCCTACACCAAAAAAATGTGGGGGATCGAGCTCGAGCAGATCGATCGCGACATCATCAACCGGGTGCCGATCAGAGATGACATGAACGAGCTGTATTTCCCGAACGATACCTTTCAGGCCCTGCCGACCAACGGTTATACCCGAACAGTCGAAAATATCCTGAATCATGAGAACATTGAATTTCGTGCCTCAACGGCGTTTGACAGGTCGATGGAGGCTGGTTTCGACCATATCTTCAATTCGATGCCGATCGACGAGTACTTTGAATACCGATTTGACCGCTTACCCTACCGCTCGATCAAGTTTCATACCTCCAATCTGCCTATTCCAAGGGTGCTGCCGGTTGCGACAGTCAATTTCACGCATTCAGAACCTTATACCCGTGTGACGGAGTGGAAAAACCTGCCGGGGCACGGTCTGTGCGCCAGCCACACAACGGTGACGGTCGAAGAGCCTTGCAGCGATATCGATAATAATTTCGAACGTTACTACCCTGTCAAAGACTCGGATGGTCGCAATCTTCAGACACTCCAGAAATATAAGGCGATCGAGAATCCGAAAATGACCTTCATCGGTCGTTGCGGTCTTTATGCCTATCTGGATATGCATCAGGCAATCAATTCCGCCTTGACGGTCGCCGCCCGATTCATCGAAACCGCGAAATAGTCGGGTCCTTCGGCGAAGCAAGCGGCCTTGTCAATGCCGAAACTGAATGACGTCGACAGGGTGCAGAAAGGCTATTCAGCCTGCTTCGGCACGCTCCTCAACCAGACCCTGAAGTCCTCCTTCCACCATTTCGCCTGAGCGGTGGTGCCATGTCCGGCGGTTTGCGCGCTGCCGGCCAAGACCAGCAAGCGCGCATGGGGGATACGGGCCATCTCGACCTCCATGACGCCAAGCTCAGGCGGGTTGCGCTCGTCATCAGCCGAGTTGATGGCAAGCACATAGGCCTGGATCAGCCCGAGGCGGGGCGACGGGTCATAGTCTCGCGATGCATCCCATTGATAGACATGGTCGTTGGCATCACCGGTGAAGGGCGATTTCAGACGCGCATCGAGCAGCGCATCGGCCTTGGCACGCGTGGGAGCCGCCGCATAAAGCGCCTGATCGCCGCCATTGGTAGCCACGCCATACATGACCGAGGCGAACTGCAGGCTTGCCGGCTGGGTCGTGTAGTTGCCGCCCAGATACGCCGGGTCGTTGCGCACCGAGTCGATGATCAGCCGCCGGGTCATCCAGTTGCGGCCCGACATTGCGATCGGCATTGAGGCCATCGGCACCACCGCATCCATCGCCTTGGGATAGCGGCTGGCCCAGATCCAGGCCTGCATGCCGCCCATCGAGTTGCCGAGCACCAGCCGAAGATGACGGATGCCAAGGCCCTCGGTCATCAGCCGGTACTGCGCATCGACCATATCCTCATAGCTGTAGCGCGGGAATCTTGCGCGCAGGCCATCGGAGGGCTTGCTTGAATCGCCGGTTCCGATCGAATCGGGCAGGATGATGAAGTAGCGGGCGGCATCCAGCGGCTGGCCTGGGCCGAACATCTCGTCGGCAAAGGCGGCGGTGAGAAAATTGCTGCCGTTGCCGGTCGTGCCATGCAACAGCATCACCGCTTCGCCTGCCGGATTGCCCAGGGTGCGATAGGCGACCGTCACGGCAGGCAGGGTCTCACCGGTATGAAACCGGAAGTCACGCGCCACCCAGTTCGCGGATTTCACCGCCGGACGGGCGGCAGGTGTCGCTGCCGTCACGGCGGTGGCGGCTGGCGTGCTGGCAGGTTGGGGCTGAGCGGGCAACTGAGCGGGCAACTGAGCGCAAGCCGCAAGCGTCACGGCGGCAACAATAGACAGAGTCGGCAGGGCAAACAGACGTCGCATGAACGGTCTCCGAAAGCAGCTTGGGCGGGGCGGCAATGCCTGACGGCAAGTCCGGTCTGCCCGGGATAATGCCGTGGCCCGGACTTGTGCGCGTTTCAAGGATGCTCGATTCGGCTTTGAACGGCGGATCGGTGCCGCGAATTGGACGCAAGCAGGCCCTTGAGCGGATCGACCGATTGCTAAGCTCTCATCGCAGGTCATGCTGATCTGCCCAGCCAACCGCTGCCAGATCGAGATCTGACCATGCCAATCCACCAGGGCTATCTCACCGGATGCATCGGCGATATCGTCTCGCTGCATGCCCGCACCTATTCGCAAACAGCGGGGTTCGGCGCCTATTTCGAGGCAAAAGTTGCGGGGGAATTATCGGCATTCGTCGGGCAGCTTCCTCATGCAGACAAGTGTCTGTGGCTCTATGTCGAGGACGGCAAGACCAGGGGTTCATTGGTCATCGATGGCGAAGCCGATCTCGCACACCTGAGATGGTTCGTACTCGACCCCACTTTGCATGGCAGGGGGATAGGCAGGCAGCTGTTGAAGCAGGCGCTCGATGTCGTCGATTTGCGGTTCAGTCGTAGCTATCTGTGGACCTTCAGCGGGCTGCATGCTGCAAGACACCTCTACGAGTCGAGCGGCTTTGTTTTGAGCCAGGAACGCGAGGGCCGTCAATGGGGCGAGCCGGTGATCGAACAACGCTTTGATCGATCGTGTCCGATCCGGCTACCGGGGAAAAACGCTGATTGGGATGGTGGGTGCTGAGGGGCTCGAACCCCCGACCTACGCCTTGTAAGGGCGCCGCTCTACCAACTGAGCTAAGCACCC
>CAIKZV010000539.1 GCA_903831925.1 uncultured Burkholderiales bacterium | reverse complement strand
GCGTAACGTCATTGAGCTTTGCCGGATCGCCCGATGACTTGTCCTGGATCCAGAACTCGAAGCCGCCGGTGGTGCCGATGCCCGGTATCGCGGGTGGCGCGATCGGGATCATCACGCCGGTCTCGACAGTGTCGCGCGCCTCGGTGGCTGCGCTCATCAGGATCGCCCGGGCGTTTTCGGTGCGGGCCTTCTCGGTGGTGGCGTAGCGATCCTTGAAGTCGGTGAAGGTGATGAAGAGCGTCGCGGTGTTGGCCTTGAACTGGCCGTCGATCAGGCTGAAGCCATTGATGATTGTGCGATTGGCCACCGCCGGGTTTTTCGCAAAAATCGCGTCGATCTGCTCGCTGGTTTTTGCCGTGCGCGGCAGCGTTGCCGAGTCGGGCATGATGATCTGGCCGAGCACATAGCCTTGATCTTCATTGGGCACGAAGCTGGTGGGCAGATCGCGAAAAAGAATGAAGATGCCGGCGATCATGACCGCAATGACGACGCCCGACACCAGCAGTCGTCGAATGAAGAACTGGACGCTGCGGCCGTAGGATTTTGTCAGGCGCTCGAACCACCGATTGAAGGCCGCGAAAAAACCGCGCTGCGGTTTGTCAGAGTGCTTGAGCAGCAGCGCCGACATGGCCGGTGTCAGCGTCAGTGCCACCAGGCCCGACAGCGCCACCGACAGCACGATGGTGAGCGCGAACTGCTTGTAGAGCTGGCCGGTTGTGCCGGGCAGAAAAGCCGCCGGAATGAAGACTGCGGCCATCACCAGCACCACGGCGATCACCGGGCCCGACACCTCTTCCATCGCCCTGATCGAGGCGGCTTTGGCGCCCAGGTGATGCTCGATCATGTTGCGTTCGACGTTTTCGACCACCACGATCGCATCGTCTACCACGATGCCAATGGCCAGCACCAAGCCGAACAGCGTGAGCTGGTTGATCGAAAAGCCAAGCGCCAGCATGCCAACGAAGGTACCGATCAGCGACACGAAGATGGCGATGATGCAGATGACGGTTGCCCGCAGGTTCTGAAGGAACAGGTAGACCACCAGAACCACCAGCACGATGGCTTCGAGCAGCGTGTGAAGGACCTCCTCGATCGACAGGCGAACGAAGTCGGTGGTGTCCAGGGCGATCACATAGTCGATGCCTGCGGGCATCGTCTTCTTGAGATCTTCCATCGCCTTGCGGACCGCCTTCGAGACATCAAGGCCATTGGCGCCCGGCTGCTGATAGATCGCAATCGGTGTGGCCGGCATGCCGTTGAGGCGGTTGTCATCGATGTAGGCGCGGCGCCCGGTCTCGGCACGCGCAACATCCTTGAGGCGAACGATGGCGCTGCCGTCGGCATTGGCTCGCAGTATGATGTTTTCGTACTTTCGCGGATCGATGAAGGGCGACTGGGTCAGTACCGGAAAGTTCAGATCGACTTTTCCGGTGGAGGGCTCCTGATTGATCTGGCCTGCGCCGATCACCGCGTTCTGGCTCGAGACCGCGGACTGGATGTCTGAGGTGGTGATGCCGAGCGACGCCATGCGATCGGGATTCATCCACAGGCGCATGGCCTGGTCAGGCACGCCGAAAATCTGCGCCTGGCCGGCGCCTTCGATCCGCTTGATCGCATCGAGCACATAGACATTCGCATAATTGCGGACGTAGTCGGGCGAATAGCGGGCTTCCTTGTCATACAGCGAAATGATCATCAGCGTGCTGGCCGATTTCTTCTGAACCGACACGCCGTATTGCGCCACCGCGCTTGGCAGCTGAGGTGCGGCGAGGTTCACCCGGTTCTGGACCTGGACCTGCGCGGTGTCCGGATCGGTGTCGAGCGTGAAATAGACGGTGATCGTCAGTTGCCCGGTATTCGAGCTCACCGACGTCATGTACATCATGTTGTCGACGCCGTTGATCTGGGCCTCGATCGGCGAGGCTACCGAATCACCGACGGTCTTGGCATCCGCGCCCGGGTAGGTGGTGGTGACGGTGATCTGTACCGGGGTGATGTTCGGATACTGCGCTACCGGCAAGGCCGTCACCGAGACCAGTCCTGCCAGCACGATGAGCAGCGACAGCACGGTCGCAAAGATCGGGCGTTCGATGAAAAACCTTGAAAACATGCTTGCGTCCGACCGGCGTCAGGGTTTCTTGGCGGCTGTGTTCGGTGCGGCCGGTGCCGCTGCGGACACTTTCGCGGTATCACCCGCTTTCAGCTTCAGACCGCCATCGACCACCACCTGATCGCCGGCTTTCAGGCCATCATTGATGAACCACTGGTCGCCATACCAGTCGCCCACCGCAACCGGTCGGTTTTCGACCCTGCCATCGGCATCGACCACCCAGACGAAATGGCCCTTGGAGCCCTGTTGAACCGCGCGTTGTGGCACCAGGATGGCATTGGGTCGGGTTGCACCCTTGAGGCGGACCTTCACATACTGATTGGGTCGCAGTTCGCCTTCGGGGTTGGTCACCGTGACCCGGATCAGGAAGGTGCCTGTCTGAGGGTTGTAGGCCGGATCGATGAACGAGATCGAGCCTGTGTGCGCAAAGGTGGAGCCATCGCTCAAGACGATTTCGGCCGAAAGCACCTTGTTCTGGGGGCCTTTCAGCCGACCGGCGCGGACTTCATTGCGCAGGCCTGTCAGCTCGTTTTCGGAGATGCTGAAGTTGGCCCACATCGGGTTGAGCGACGAGACCGTGGTCAGCAGGTTGTTCTGCGCGCTGAGATAGGCGCCTTCCTTTTGCTGTGCGGCGGCGGCGACACCGCGCAAGGGTGACTCGATGGTGGTGTACGACAGATTGAGTTTTGCGGTCTCGACGCTGGCACTGGCTTGCTCGAGCGATGCCTTGGTTGTCTGCTCCTGACCAGTCGCATCGTCGAGGTCTTTTTGCGACAGCGCGTTGAGCTCGACCAGCGGCTTGACCCGCTTCAGATTGGCAAGCGCGGTGTCATGGGCCGCTTTGGCGCTCGCCTGTGAGGCGCGGGCGCCGTCGAGCTG
>CAIKZV010000538.1 GCA_903831925.1 uncultured Burkholderiales bacterium | reverse complement strand
GTGCAGCGCGCTCCCGGCACTGGCCCAAGCGCCATCGATATCCGGCATCGAGCCGCCGGCTCGCACCGGTGTGCTGCGAGTCGGAACGCTTGAGGCCGAACTGATCGCCGATCGGGTCGGCGTGCAGCCGGGCGGGCGAATCGAACTGGGTGTGCGGCTGCGCCACGATCCGGCCTGGCATACCTACTGGCGCAATTCGGGCGACTCGGGCCTGCCCACCACGGTCGAGCCCTCGGGGCCCGCCGGCTCGACCTTCGGTGCACTGCGCTGGCCGGCGCCCAAGCGGATCTGGATCGGTCCGCTTGCCAACTACGGCTACGAGGGCGAGGTGGTTTTGCCCTTCACGGCAAGTCTTCCCGACGGGCTTGGCGGTTCAAGCGCGCGCTTCGAGGCCAAGGTCGCCTGGCTGGTGTGCAAGGAGGTCTGCGTACCGGGTGAGGCCCGACTGGCGCTCGAGCTGCCGGTGATCGCAAAGACCGGTCCTCAGGCGGCCCTCTCGCATGACGCCCGGCACTTCAAAGACATGGCACAGCGAACCCCCGATCCCGCCAGCCCGCTGTCGGTGCGGGCCTTCAGTCAACCCGGAACGGTGTCGCTGGTCTTCGAGACGCCTCCGGGACTGCAGACGATTTCGAGTGCCACCTATTTTCCCTATGCGCCAGGTCTGATCTCGCCGCCCGCGCCGCAGGCGCTGATGCGAACCGAGCGAGGCTGGCGCATCGATCTGGTCACCTCAGGCGAAAGCGCAAGTCATGGCGCGACGGCTGATGGGGCCCTGGACGGGCTGCTCTGGGCCGACGGTCGTGCTGTCGAGTTGCGCTCACTAGCGGCGTCGGGCGAGCCGCCGGCGGCCACACCGGTATCGGTCGCGGATCGCGCCGATCAGTCGGGTACCACGGCCACTGCAGCCAACGCGGCCAAGCCGGGCGGTCTTCTGGCGGCTGCCGGTCTGCAACAGGGGACTTCTGGCAGGGCGCCATCGTTGGCATCGACACCGAGCGCGAACTTGGGCGCGTCGCCGATCGGGGCCGCCGAACCGGTGCAGGGTGCTGTGCCGGGTGCGGTGACCGATCCTGCAAGCGACGCCCCGCTTTTTCTCGCCCTCGGGCTCGGCCTGCTGGGTGGGCTGATCCTGAATCTGATGCCCTGCGTCTTCCCGGTCATCGGCCTGAAGGTCATGGGATTCGCCAGCAGCGGCGCCGGCTCGCCTGCGGCACGTCGGCAGATGAAAGCCGCGGCGCTCGCCTTTGCAGCCGGCATCGTGCTGTCGTTCTGGTTGCTCGGCGGGCTGATGCTCGCGCTGCGCGCAGCCGGCGGTGCAGTGGGATGGGGCTTTCAGTTGCAATCGCCGGCCTTCGTGGCCGCGATGGCCTTGCTCTTCGTTGCGGTCGGTCTGAACTTTTCCGGGGTGTTCGAGTTGGGGCTTGGGCTGACCCGTCTTGGCGGCGCCGGCACGACGAGGCGCATCGATGCCGTGGCGGGCGAGTCAGTGCCAGGCGACTCAGCGCCAGGCGAGACAGGGCATGTGGGCGGGGGCTCGCTGGCCGGGTCTTTCGGTTCGGGCTGTCTGGCGGTGCTGGTCGCCACGCCCTGCACGGCGCCCTTCATGGGCTCGGCGCTCGGGTTCACGCTGTCGCAGCCTGCCCTGGAGGCGATGGCGGTGTTCACTGCCATCGCCGTCGGGATGGGTCTGCCCTATCTTTTGCTGGGCTGGTTTCCGGCATGGGTCGCCCGTTTGCCCAGGCCCGGGAAATGGATGCAGACGCTTCGCGAGTTGCTGGCCTTCCCGATGTATGCGAGTGCGGCATGGCTGGCTTGGGTGCTGGCACAGCAGGCTGGTGCCGATGCACTGCTGCGGCTGCTGATTGCGGCGGTCCTTGTCGGTCTGGCGGCTTGGGCATGGGGCCGGTATGCGACGCCGGCAGCCGACCGGATGCCAACCGCCGTTGGTATTGCTGCGGCAAGCCTTGCGACAGCGCTGATGCTCCTGTGGGCGCTTGGGGAAGAGGGCGCGCCACCGGCGGCCAGGCCGGCCCAGGCTCTCGATTCATCGAGCGGCTCGTCAGGCCTGACGTCGGGCCTGTCGCCGGCACCGGCCGACAAGCCCTGGCAGGCCTGGAGCGAGCAGCGTGTCC
>CAIKZV010000537.1 GCA_903831925.1 uncultured Burkholderiales bacterium | reverse complement strand
GCCCCAGGTCGATGCGCACGCGCGACACCCCGGCCAACTGCAGCGACTGCAGCAGCAACTCGATGACTTCGAGATCGGCTTCAAGCCCGGGATGGCCGTAGAGTTCGGCACCGATCTGCAGCGGCTCGCGGGTCGACAGCGGTCCTGAGGTGCGCGTGTGCAGCACATTGGCGGCATAACAAAGACGGGTGATGCCTGCCCGATCAAGCAGGTGAGAATCGATGCGGGCAACCTGCGGTGTGATGTCGGCCCGCACGCCCATCGTTCGACCCGACAGCTGATCGATCAGTTTGAAGGTCTTGAGATCGAGATCATGACCACTGCCGGTCAGCAGAGATTCGATGTACTCGATCATGGGTGGCATGACCAGCTCGTAACCGTAGGTCCGGTAAAGATCGAGCAGACGCCGGCGCAGCATCTCGATGCGCCGCGCTTCGCTCGGAAGGATGTCGGAAATGCTTTCGGGCAGCAGCCAGCGCGGCATGAACCGGACCTTCGAGTAGAAGCCGCTCAGCCGGCGATAGCCAGCAGCAGCAGACCGGCCGCCGTTGCCACGAAGCCCATGAATCGGAGTTGGCCGTCGCGCAATTCGACCATGCGCTGCATCGCTGCACGCCAGCCGGCCGGATAAGCCAACGGCATCAAGCCTTCGATCAGGAGCACCATGCCCAGAGCCGACAGCAACATCGATCGACCGCCTACTTTGTCCGCGCAGCGGGCGCGGCAGACGAACTGCCTGGCGCACGGAAGTAACGGAAAAAGTCGGACGAGGGATCGAGCACCATCACATCTGACCCTCGCCCGCGGAAGCTGTTGCGGTAGGCCTCGAGACTGCGGTAGAAACTTGCGAACTCGGGGTTCTTTCCGAACGCGTCTGCAAAGAGGGCTGATGCCTTGGCGTCACCTTCACCCTTGACCTGCTGAGCATCCCGATAGGCTTCTGCAATCAGCACATCGCGCTGACGATCGGCATCGGCACGGATCTTTTCCGACTCGGCCGCGCCGGTCGCACGCCGTTCGTTGGCCACCCGCTTGCGCTCGGACTGCATGCGGTCAAAGACCCGCTCCGAGACCTCGGGCGCGAAATCGACACGCTTGAGGCGAACATCGATCACCTCGGCACCGATCTGCTTGGCGTCTTCATTCATCTTGGCCCGAACCGAATCGAGCAACTCCTGGCGCTTGCCGGAGATGACATCGGTGACGGTCTTCTTGGCAACCTCGTTGTTGAGCGAGTCGCGAAGGCTGCGCTGCAGCCGATCGCTCGCAATCAGCTCGCTGCCGCCGACCGACACGTAGAACTGGCGGGGATCGGCAATCCGCCATTTCACAAAGGTATCGATCTGGACGTTGAGCTTTTCGGACGTAATGAAACGGTCGACGTCAGCGGTATCGATGGTGAGGATGCGGTTGTCGAAATACTGCACATTCTGAAAGGGCGGCGGCAGCTTGAAATGCAGGCCGGGACGCGAGACGACTTCCTTGATCTCACCGAGTGCAAACACCACGGCGTACTGGCGCTGATCGACGACAAAAAACATCGTCGAGGCAAGGCCCAGCGCGACAAGAAGGCCAAGAAGGATAGAGGCGAGTCGGTTCATGGTTGGGTTTCGTCAGCGACTCGATCAGCGCCCGGCATCGCGTTCGCGACCGCGCAGGCCATCACGCGACATCGCAGGCGGCATCGTTGGGGTTTCACCGCGAGGCTGCTCAGGCGCAGCTGCTGGCGGCGTCGGCGACGCAGCGCGGGTCGCGTCTGCCGCAGCCGCCTGCTGCACCAGCTTGTCGAGGGGCAGGTACATGAGATTGCCGCTGGCACGAGAATCGATGTAGACCTTGCTGGTGTTGGCAAAGATCTGCTGCATGGTGTCAAGGTAGAGCCGCTCGCGCGTCACCTGCGGTGCTTTGCTGTATTCGGCCAGCACCTGCCTGAAGCGCGAGGCGTCGCCCTCGGCCGAGGCAATCACTCTTTGCTTGTAGCCTTCGGCTTCCTGCTGAAGACGCCCAGCGGTGCCCCGGGCTTTGGGAATGACGTCGTTG
>CAIKZV010000536.1 GCA_903831925.1 uncultured Burkholderiales bacterium | reverse complement strand
TCGTCGCGCAGGTCCTCGGGTTTGACGATGCCCGACTGTCGCCCGAACACCCGCTGCTGCTTCTGAAGCCAGGCGGCGATGTCGTCGAGCTGGCGCGCCTGGGCAAGCGTCGCCTCGAGCGACTTGCGCTCGCTGTCGGGCAAGACAAAGGCCAGTTCGTCGACGCGATAAACCCGACGCCTGGCGAAGGCTTGCGGATGCGCATCGTAATAGGCGTTGATCTCGGCATCGGTCGGGCGCTCGGCCTTCGCGCGCAACTGGTCGGCGGCTGCCCGTGCCAGCACGGCGGTGGTTGCCGCCTGCAGGTCGGCCATGACGCCAGGGCTGCGATCAAGCTTGTTTTGCCTGGCGAAGTCGGCGAGCAGGCGCTGGTCGATCAGTGAGTCGAGGGCCTGCCGGCGTACGGTGTGATCGGCGCTCATCGCCTGGCGAGAAGCCAGCAGTGTATTGAGCTGCTGCACAGTGATTTCGCCACCCGCGAGCCGAGCGAGCACCTGGCTAGCGCCCATGCCGGCATCGGGCTGCGATCGACTGCATCCAGCCAGCGCAAACACGATCAACAGACCAATTCGAAGACTCATTGCGCTCGGTACGGACGCGAAGCGGCCGAAGAATCGGGAGAACCGTCGAACCTACCTGCGCTCGGTGACAGCCCGGTTGCTGATGCGGATGCAGGCGGCCGAGTTGATCGTCTTTAGGTCCTAATGACTCAAGGGCGACTGAAAATTGCACGAAATTAGCGGTCGTCATGAGTCGATCGGATCAATGAACCATCGAACTGGTGGGCTGTGTGTATCAATTGCTGCACAAGCCGCGACATTTAATTTCACCGTATTCATCGACCGGTCATTGCCATCGGAGACATTGCGCGTCCCGATGACGCAGCAGGGAGTGCCGCATGATGAGTCGCTGTCAAAGGTCGGGTCGCCGCAAGATCGCGAAGGGTTTCACACTGCTTGAGTTGCTGGTGGTGTTGCTCATCCTCGGTTTGCTGGCGGCGCTGGTCGGTCCAAGGATGCTGGGCAACGTCGGCAAGTCCGAGGTCAAGGTTGCGCGCGCCCAGATCGTCGCGCTCGAGACCGCCCTCGAGAACTACCGCCTTGATATGGGCCGGTATCCGACGACCGAAGAAGGTCTCCAGGCACTCGAGAAGCCGCCCTCCGGCGATTCGCGATGGTCGGGCCCCTATCTGAGGAAGGCCGTGCCGGCCGATCCTTGGGGGCATCCCTACCAATATCGATTCCCGGGCGAGAAGGGCGATTTCGATCTGCTGTCGCTCGGTCGTGATGGTCGGGCAGGCGGCAGCGGCGAAGACGCCGACTTGACCAATCGCTGAGCGCCGGGTTCTGCGATGCGATTCGAACTGACGCTTGTCGAGCCTGATGGCAGCCTTGCGCGGCGTCTTGTCGATGCCGCCAGCGCTCAGGCGGCAATGGCCAGTTGCGGGCCGGCCGAGCAGGTGATCGACTGCCGCGGCCGTGAGCGCGGCGGCCCGGCCAAATGGGGGCGTCGCCGTGAGCTGCTGGGCTTTTGCGAAGCGCTCGAGCAAGTGCTGTCTGGTGGCCTGACCTTGTCCGAATCCTTGCGGGCGCTCGCCGCCGACGGTGACAACCGTGGCGCGGTCTTCGCCAGAGCGATCCTGCGCGAACTCGACAACGGCCTTGCGCCCTCCGACGCCTTTGAGGCAACCGGCCTGGGCTGGTCGCCGTTTTTGATCGCGCTGATCCGAAGCGGCGAGCGAAGCGGCCAACTCGAGCAGGCCTTCGGCCGCTTCACGGTGTTTGAGAAGTCATTGCTCGAGATGCGCGGCAAGGTGGTCTCCGCCTCGATCTATCCCCTGGTCCTGCTCGGGGTGTCGATGCTGGTGATGCTGTTCCTGATGGGATTTGTCGTGCCCCGCTTTGCCGCGGCGCTCGATGACATGCGCACCGAGATTCCGGCGGGCTCGCGGATCATTCTTGAAAGCGGCCGCTGGTTGGGCGACAACCTGGGCCTGGTGGCGGGCCCGGCACTGATCGGCCTGCTGGCGCTGGCGGCGATTGCTTCGTTGCCGGCAACGCAGCAGCAGTTTAAAAAAATCCTGAGCCGTCTTCCTGGCGTGCGAGACATTGCCGAACTGGCGGGCCGCGCTCAGGCGCTGCGGGTGACCGCCGCGCTTTTGGCGGGTGGCGCGACGGTGCCGGTGGCCTT
>CAIKZV010000535.1 GCA_903831925.1 uncultured Burkholderiales bacterium | reverse complement strand
TCCAGCACATCGGCGTCGCGCACCAACGCACCGCGCCAGCCTGCGCGCTCGGCCTGTTCGCGCGCATCGTCTTCGTTGCGGGCAACGAAGACCGTGCCGTCGTGAATCGCTGCGCCGCTGTCATCGGCCTTGTACCAGGCCGGAATCTGATGGCCCCACCAGAGCTGACGCGAGATGCACCAGTCCTGGATGTTGTTCATCCAGTGGTCATAGGTGCTGCGCCAGTGATCGGGCACGAACCTGACGTCGCCGTCAGCGACCACCTTCAGGCAGACATCGGCAATCGACTGGCCAGGAAAGAAGGTGTTGTCGTGATCGCGCCGGCTCATTGCCACGAACCACTGATCGGTGAGCATCGGTTCGACGATCACACCGGTGCGCGCCGAGCGCGGCACGGTGAGTTTATGGGGCTTTTCGCTCACCAGCAGCGCGGCGCTGCGCAGGTCTTCGAGGACTTTTGCGCGGGCGTCGAAACGGTCGAGGCCCTGGTAGGCGAGGGGGGCGGCGTCCGAGATCGCGGCGGTGAGCGTCAGCACATTGATCGCCTGCAACCCGTGTCGCTCGCCGACCTTGTAGTCGTTGAAGTCGTGTGCGGGTGTGATCTTGACGCAGCCGGTGCCAAAGGCCGGGTCGACATAGTCGTCGGCAATGATCGGGATCTCGCGCCAGCCGGTGGCATCGCTCGAGCCGTTCGAGAGCGGTAAGCGAAGCCGCCTGCCAACCAGAGGTGCATAGCGCGGATCGTCGGGATGCACCGCGACCGCTGTGTCGCCCAGCATGGTCTCGGGTCGCGTGGTGGCGACGATCAGCGAGTCGACCACGACCGAGCGTGCCGGCTCATCCGCGATGGCCGGCAGGTCGATGGTGACCGCATCGCCAGCGAGCGGATAACGGATCTCCCAGATGCGGCCATCTTCTTCTTCGCTGTCGACCTCGAGATCGGAGACGGCGGTCTGCAGCGTCGGGTCCCAGTTCACCAGTCGCTTGCCGCGATAGATCAGGCCCTGCTCATGCAATTGCACGAAGACCTCGAGCACCGAAGCGCTCATCGCCGCGTCCATGGTGAAGTAGCCGCCGCGCGTTTGTGCGGTATCGGCATAGTCCCAGTTGGCGGAGGTGCCGAGCCGGCGCATCTGGCCGATGATGGTGTCGCCAGACTGCTGCTTCCATTGCCAGACACGATCGAGAAAGGCCGCCCTGCCGAGGTCGTGGCGGGTCTTGCCTTCGGCCTGCAATTGCCGCTCCACGACCACCTGCGTGGCAATGCCGGCATGGTCGGTACCGACCACCCAGTTGGTGTCGGCCCCCTTCATGCGCTGCCATCGGATCAGCGTGTCCATCAGGGTCTGCTGGAAGGCATGGCCCATATGCAGCGTGCCGGTGACGTTAGGCGGTGGCAACTGGATGCAGTAGCCGGCGGGTGTATCTGCCGGCGTGTTGGCATTGGCTTGCGGCTGCACGGAAGGCGGATTACGAAACAGTCCGCGCTCGTCCCAGACCGGATACCACCTCGCTTCAATGGCGGCGGGCTCGAAACTCTTGGCAAGCGCAGCGTCTGCCGCGTCGCGCGATGGCGGGACGTTCATCGGGTGTTGACCTGGAAAGAAAGCGGCAAAAGGAGCCGCATTATAGGAGACCTGACTTGGGAAGCTGACAGGCTGGACTGGTCGCAACCCTGCTCGTGCGGCTCAGGAACGGGCATCCGGGTTTTTCACGCGCACCCTGGCAATTTCAATCGCCACCGCCTCGTCGATCGCGGCCTGCATCCGCTGGCGCAGCGTTTCGTGCAACGCATGTGAGATTGAATCGACCGCCGGCGTCAGCGCGGTTTGCAGCGCCTTGTGCAATTCAAGATCGAGGATCGCGCCAATCCGCTCGGCCAGATGCTCGCTGACCTGTCTGCGAACCCGGCCGGCGACCTCATCCCAATCGATCTCGCGCAGGGTTGCCGGAAGGTGCTCTGCAGAGTAGGCCGGCACCTCGACGATTTCGGTGAGCATCGGAATCGCCTCGCTGCCGGGTTTTGGCGCTGCACTGCCGGAATTGCTCATGATGGGGATCTCTGCGGGAACGGGGTAAGAGGAAATCCTGAGTGACCAAGACGAGTGACCAAGACAAATGGCCAAGACGGGTGGTCAGCGTTTCGCCTCGACTGTTGCGATATCGTGAGTCGTGACCTGATAACCCCGGTCACGATAAAAGCGCCAGCGTTCGCGCCCGGGCTCACGATCGGCCTGATCAACACTCACCACCTCGATCAGACGCTCGAAGCGGGCGAATCCGATGGGCGTCTTCCGACCGAGGTTGACCAGCACTTCGTGACACGACACCTGATCGGCGGTCGTGCCCAGCAGCACCGGCGTATCGGACTCGAGCGGGTCGCCGGTCATCACATGGGGGATGAAATCGGTGGCACTGAATGCCCACAAGGCCTGGTCGAATGCAGCGAGCATCGACGGGTCATCGGCACAGACCAAGACCCGCTGGCCGGTCCGATAAATCTTGCGAACCAGCCTGCAGCCGTAGAGCAGCTTGTCCGGAGCGTTGAAATGAAAGTCGACTCGGGTCAATGCCGCCGCGCTCAGGAAGCTGCGCGTCCGAGCACGAAGCGTGTCAGCAGACCCACCGGACGCCCACTGGCGCCTTTTTGCGCGCCACTCTTCCAGGCCGTTCCGGCGATGTCGAGGTGCGCCCACTCGTAGGACTTGGTGTATCGCGCCAGGAAACAGGCCGCTGTCACCGCGCCGCCGGCGCGGCTACCGACATTGCTCATATCGGCAAAGTTGGATTTGAGCCCCTCCTGATATTCGTCATCGAGCGGCATGCGCCAGCAGGTGTCGCTGGCTTCGCGCCCGCATCCGGCAAGCTCACTGGCGAGCGTGTCGCTGCGGGTGAACAGACCGCTGTGATGGTTGCCCAGAGCAATCACGCAGGCACCGGTGAGGGTGGCGATATCGACGACCGCCGCCGGCTTGAAACGCTCGACATAGGTGAGTGCGTCGCACAGGATCAGCCTGCCTTCGGCGTCGGTATTGAGGATTTCGATGGTCTGGCCGGACATGCTGGTGACGACGTCGCCAGGGCGTGTCGCGCGGCCCGAGGGCATGTTTTCGCAGGCCGGGATCACGCCGATCAGATTGACCCGCGGCCCGATCGCGGCAATTGCGCGCATCGTGCCCAGCACCGAGGCCGCGCCGCACATGTCGAACTTCATTTCGTCCATCTCGGGGGCCGGCTTGAGCGAAATGCCGCCGGTGTCGAAGGTGATGCCCTTGCCGACCAGCACGATCGGGGCGGTCTTTGCGGCGGCTCCCTCATAGCGAATCACGATGAACTTCGGCGGCAGGTCGGAGCCCTGTGCGACGGCCAGCAGCGAGCCCATCTTGAGGCTTTCCATCTGCTTGCGTTCAAGCACTTCGACCTTCAGCCCGAATTGCTTGCCGAGCTTGCGGGCGGTGTCGGCAAGATAAGCCGGTGTGCAGACATTGCCCGGGAGATTGCCGAGGTCACGCGCCAGGTCGGTTCCGTCGGACAAGGCGGTGGCGACCTTCAACTCGGCATTGATGCCGCTCGCGTCAGGGCGCTCGCAGCCGATCGCAAGTGAGCCCGGGCCACGTGGCGCGGGCTCGGGTTTGCTCTTCATGGTATCGAAGCGATAGGCCAGATCACGGGCAATCAGTGCCTGGGTGCGGGCTTTCCAGCCTGCACCGCGGCCGGTGACGTCTGCATCGCCCAGCCACGAGACCGCATCGCGCGCACCGGTGCCCTGCAAGCTGCGCAGTGCTGCACGCGCTGCGTCGGTGAAGGTTTTTTCAGTGACCGGGCCGGTGTCGCCAAGCGATACCAGCAGAACACGCTCGATGGTCCCCGACAGCCCCACCAGCAGTGTGGAGCCTGCCTTGGCCGCCAGATCACCTCGGCCAATGGCTGCGGCGATTGCGCCACCGCTTGCGGCATCGATGGCTTTGCCCGATGCGGTCGGCTTGCCGCCGAGTACCGGGATGATGGCGCATCCGGTGCGGGTCTTTTCGGGCGCGGTGGTCTTTGTGCTAAATTGCATCGAGGTGGTTCCTGGGCGATTTGTCGGGTCCGAACCTGTCGATTATATGCGAGCCTTTCCAGCCGACGATGCTCTTCAAACAGGCACTTCGTCGTGACCTGATCAACCTGGCGGGCGCTGTCTTCGCAACGCTCTTCACGATCATGGTGACCACCACGCTGATCCGCCTCCTCGGCCGTGCAGCGTCCAATCTGGTGGCGACCGCCGACGTGTTGCCCCTGATCGCGTTCGCGGCGGTCAATTACATTCCGGTCCTGCTGATCCTCACGGTCTACATGACGGTGCTGGTGGCGCTGTCGCGGTCGTATCGCGACTCTGAAATGGTCATCTGGTTCGCCAGCGGCCAGTCGCTCACCGCCTGGATCAATCCCGTGTTTCGCTTTGCGGCGCCGTTTCTGTGTCTGATTGCGGCGGTGGGTCTTTTCGTCGGGCCCTGGGCCAGCCAGCAGGCCGATATCTATCAGCGGCGCTTCGAGCAGCGCGAAGATGTCTCGCGGGTGGCTCCCGGACAGTTTCGCGAATCGGGCGGCAGCAACCGGGTCTTCTTCGTGGAGTCGATCAGCGCCGACCAGACGCAGGTGCGCAATGTGTTCGTCACCCAGTTCATCGACGGCAGGCTGACTGTGGTCGCCTCAACCGGCGGGCGCGTCGAGGTGCAGCCCGATTCGCAGCGGTTTCTGGTTCTCGAGAATGGGCATCGGTGGGATGGCCTGTGGGGCGGCAACGAATATCGTCTGATGGAGTTCGAGCGCTATGGCCTGCTGCTCGATGGCGGCACCAGTGCCAAGGCCGACGCCTCCACCCGGCTGATGTCGACCATGGATCTCATCGCCGATCCGACGCCGTCGCACCTCGGTGAACTGATCTGGCGCGTTGGCCTGCCGCTGTCGGGCGCCACGCTCACGCTGCTCGCGATTCCGTTGGCCTTTGTCAATCCGCGGGTCGGCCAGTCGGTCAATATCGTGCTGGCGGTGCTGATCTATGTGATCTACAGCAACGTGACCAGTCTGATGCAGGTCTGGGTCGCGCAAGGCCGCGTGTCGTTTGCCCTGGCGCTGATCGCCACCCACGCGGCCGTCCTGTCGATCGCGGCCTTTCTGTTCTGGCGTCGCACCACGCTTGTCCGACTGTTGCCGGCCTGGGTGCCGAGCCTGTCTTCATGGCGATCGGCGCGATCGGCATCGGGTGGGGCGCCCGGCCCCGGCGCGGGGGCTGCACCATGAGGCTGGTGGGCCGCTATCTCGCACGCGAGATCAGCCTCGGCGTGCTCTTCGTGCTGTTCGGCTTTCTCGGTCTGTTTGCTTTTTTCGATCTGGTCGGCGAACTCGATGATCTCGGACGCGGTGGTTATCGCATCCAGCATGCGATTGCCTATGTCCTGCTGACCCTGCCAAGTCATGTCTACGAACTCATGCCGATCGCGGCGCTCATCGGGGCGATCTATGCGCTGGCGCAGTTCGCCTCACACTCCGAATTCACCGCAATGCGGGCGGCCGGAATGGGCCGCAAGATTGCGCTTCGCGGCGTGCTGGTGGCGGGTGTCATCTTTGCGCTGCTGACAGCGTTCTTCGGCGAGGTGGTCGCGCCGCCTGCCGAGCGACTGGCGCAAAGCATTCGCCTGACAGCCACCGGCTCGCGGGTGAGCGCGCAGTTTCGCTCAGGCATGTGGATCAAGGACACCGTTCGAAACTCGGCAGGCGAAGCCGAGTACCTGCGTTTCGTGAATGTCGGTGAAATCCTGCCCGATGCCTCGCTCGAGCGCATGCAGATCTTCGAGTTCGATGCATCGTTTGCGCTGCGCTCGGTCATTCGTGCAGGTCACGCCGTCTATGACGGCAAATCCGGGTGGCAGCTCTCCGACATCGAAGAGACCCGATTTATCGCGGGGCGCAGTGCCGATGCCTTGCCGACGCTCGAGTCGAAGGTGATTCGCGAGCCGTCGCGCCTGTGGCCCTCCGAGATCGGCCCCGACATCGTTCGCGTTGCGATGGTCGAGCCTGAGCGCATGTCGCTGATCGGGCTGATTCAGTACACGCAGCATCTCTACGAGAATCGCCAGAATGCGCAGCGCTATGAAATCGCCCTCTGGAAAAAAATCATTTATCCGCTGGCAGTGCTGGTCATGATGACCCTCGCACTGCCTTTCGGCTATCTTCAGGTCCGAGCCGGCAGCATCGGCTACAAAGTTTTTTCCGGCATCATGCTGGGTGTGGTCTTTCACTTCATGAATGGTCTCTTTTCGCATCTCGGTCTTCTGAATACCTGGCCTGCATGGGTGTCGGTCAGTATCCCGAGTCTGGTGGCATTCGCGCTTGCGCTGTCGATGCTAGGCTGGGTCGGGCGGATGCGATGAGCGCACGCGATCAGGGGCTGGTGCTCTTCGGGCATGGCGCGCGCGATCCGCGCTGGGCCGACACCATGAAGGCGCTTGCCGAGCGCATTGGTGCCCTCAATCCTGATGTGGCGCTGAAGTTGGCTTATCTCGAATTCATGAGCCCCGACCTGTCGGCGGCCATTGACGCATTAGTCGCGCAGGGCGTGCGCACGATCGTGGTGGTGCCGGTGTTTCTGGCGGCAGGCGGCCATGTGCTGCGTGATCTTCCCGACCGCTTGGTTGCGATCGCCGATCGGCACCCTGGACTGCAGGTAACGGTCGAGTCGGCGCTTGGCAGCCAGGCCCCGGTCATCGATGCCATGGCCGGTGTGTGCGTTGACGCTTTGCAGCGTCCGAAAATACCGGTGGACGAACGGTGACGGTTTCGCTAGGATCCGCAACTGTTCGGAATGCAGAATGTCATTCTGAAAAAGAATATTGAGGAGGAGGAGAGGCAGCAAAGCTGCCAATTCAGGGCGCACGTTACCGTGCGCCTTTTTCTTTTTGGCCT
>CAIKZV010000534.1 GCA_903831925.1 uncultured Burkholderiales bacterium | reverse complement strand
TCGATCACCGAGCATGAAGGTCGCATCATCCAGAGCCGCAGCGAGGACTCGGTGGTGCGCGAAATCGAGGCGATGCGCGATACCGTGCAGGGCTTTACCGGCGTGGTGTCCGATCTTGGCGGTCCAACCGCCAACATGTATCGCATCGGCTGCAAGTCACCGCAGATCGAGGCCGCCTGCCGCAAGCCGAGCTGCGTTTATCCCGGGATTTGCCCCAACCTCAATACCGATCACGGGCCGCTCATCGATCTGTATCGCCGTGCGCGAAAGCTCAAGGGCATCAAGAAGATCCTGATCGGATCGGGTGTGCGCTACGACCTCGCGGTCGAGTCGCCCGAATACATCCGTGAGCTGGCAAGCCATCATGTCGGCGGCTATCTCAAGATTGCGCCGGAGCACACCGAGGGCGGGCCGCTGTCGAAAATGATGAAGCCCGGCATCGGGTCTTACGATCGCTTCAAGTCGCTTTTCGACAAGTTCAGCGCCGAGGCCGGCAAGAAGCAGTACCTGATTCCGTATTTCATCGCCGCGCACCCGGGCACCAGCGACGAAGACATGATGCACCTGGCGATCTGGCTCAAGCGCAATGGTTTTCGCGCCGATCAGGTCCAGACCTTCTATCCGAGCCCGATGGCCACCGCGACCGCGATGTATCACTCCGGGCGCAATCCGCTCAAGGGCATCAGCCGCGACGATCGCAAAGGCGAGAGGGTCGATGTTGTTCGAGGCGATCGGCGCAGGCGTCTGCACAAGGCGTTCTTGCGCTGGCACGACCCCGACAACTGGCCGCTGCTGCGCCAGGCGCTCAAGGACATGGGGCACGCCGATCTGATCGGCAACGGCAAACAGCACCTGATCCCGCTCTATCAGCCGGGCAAAGGGATGGGTGACCCCTATTCGCGTGGCCTGAAGGCGGCTGCCCGGGCGGTCGACGGGCCGCCGCTCAGTCCGACGCCACCGCGGCGCGGCACCGTCCTCACGCAGCACACCGGCTTGCCTCCCCGCCAGAACGGTGCGCGTGCGGCGGGCGCGGCCGTGCGCAATGATGCGAAAAACGAGGCGAAGGCAGCGCCGCGAGGCGGTCTGATCGGTCGCAGCAAGGCCAAGCGCTGATATCGTCCTGCGGATGGCTCGGGGCAAGCGCCCCGGTCATACCCACCATAACAATGATCGGAGACACCAGATGGCAGCAGGCAGGGGATTTTCACGTCGATCGCTGATGGGGGCGTCGGTTGCGGCGCTGATGACCACCTTCGCACCGATGACCAGAGGCCAGTCATGGCCCGGCAAGCCGATTCGTCTGGTGACCGGATTTCCGCCCGGCAGTGCCACCGATGGCATTGCCCGGGTGCTGGCCGAGCAGATGCGCATCAAGCTTGGCCAGCCGGTGATGGTCGAGAACAGGCCGGGTGCCAATGGCGCACTCGGTGCAGCCGAGGTGGCCCGTTCTGCGTCCGATGGCTACACCCTGCTGGTCACTAATTCCAGCAGCATCACGGTCAATCCGCAGGTCTACAAAAAACTCGGCTATCTGCCCGAGCGCGATTTCACGCCAGTCTCGATGGTGGTGTCGGCACCCTTCATCATGACAATCAACCCCGCCAACGAGCGGCTTGCGGGCGTCAATACCGTGGCTGATCTGGTCGCGCTGGCCAAGCGAAAGCCGGGCGAGATCACGTATGGCTCGGGCGGACCGGGCAATCTCGCCCACCTGGGCTTCGAGCTGATCAATCAGCGTGCCGGCATCAAGACGACGCATGTCCCGTACAAGAGCGGTGTGAATGCCCAGCTCGGCGTGATCGGCAAGGAAATCGATGTGCTGCTCGATACGCCCAATACCGTGCCCAACGTGAAGTCGGGCAAGCTCAAGGCGCTCGCGGTCTCGACGGCGATGCGCTGGCGCGATCTGCCCGATGTACCGACCATGATCGAGTCGGGCTACCCCGGCTTTGATGTGCCCTTCTGGCTGGGTGTGCTCGCGCCCGCCAAGACGCCGTCAGCGATCGTCGATACGCTCTACGCAGCCATCCTCGGTTCGCGCGACGATCCGGCTGCGGTGCAGGGGCTGCTGAATCAGGGAAAGATCGAACTGCTCGATCCGCAGACCTTCTCCAGTCGAATTCGGGCAGAGACCACCCAATGGGGTGAAGTGATCAGGCGCGAAAATATCCAGCTCGACTAAGCGACGCCTAAGGAATGGCGGCAGCATCGACCCAGCTGCCGCCCATCGCCAGATAGACCTTGACCACCGCGGCTAGCGACTGCCCGAGATCCTGGGCATAAGCGAGCTCAGCCGGAAAGAGCTGCTGCTGGGCATACAGCACCGAGAGGTAGTCGGTGTAGCCACCGTCATAGCGCAGGGTCGACAGGCGAAGGGTTTCCCTCAGTGCATCGACCCGCTTTTTCTCGGCCCTGACCTGCTCGCCAAGCTTGATGCGACCGACGAGCGCATTGTTGACGTCGGCGAACGCCGATTGCACCACCGACAGGTAGTTGAACATTGCGGCTTTTTGCTGTGCCTGCGCCTGATTGACCTGACCTTCGATCAGGCCGCCGGTAAAAAGCGGTCCGGTGATCGCCGCGCCAAGCGCGGTCGTGATCTTTCCGCCCGAGATCAGATTCGACAGCTGATTGCTCGAGGCACCCAGGCCGCCGGTGAGCGAAATGCTCGGGAAATAGAGTGCCTTGGCGGCCCCGATGAGGGCATTGGCAGCAATCAGCTGCTGCTCGGCCTGATCGATGTCCGGGCGCCGCTCGAGCAACTGCGAGGGCAGCCCGGTGGGCACCGCCGGGCGGAGGAGTTCGGTCAGCGGCTTGCCCCGCGGGATCGGTCCGGGATTGCGACCGAGCAGTGCGCAGAGGGTGTTTTCGCTGACCGCAATACTGTTTTCGAGCTGGGGAATGACCGCCGCCGCCGCCTCGTACTGCGAGCGCGATTGTTCGAGCGTGAGCTGTGAGATCTGGCCATACTTGAACTGCAGCTCGAACAGGCGCACCGACTCGGCATAAGTGCCCAGGGTGCGCCGGGCGATCGCGAGCTGTTCGTCGAGTGAGCGCAACTGGATATAGGCATTGGCGACCGACCCGACCAGCGACAGCACGACACCGCGGCGGGCGGCATCGTTTGCCAGGATATTGGCCTGGGCCGATTCCGAGAGCCGGCGAATGCGACCCCACAGATCGAGCTCCCAGCTGGCACTGAGCATCAGGCTGTAGGTGGTCTGAGAGTTCGGGGCAGCCGACCCAAGCTGCACGCCATTGATCTCGGACTGATTGCTCAGGTTCAGGTGCTGCCCTTTGCCCAGATAACCGACCTGCGGATAGAGCGCGGAGCGCTGCTGCATCAGGATGGCCGACGCAGCCTCGACATTGGCGAGCGCGACTTTCACTGAGTAGTTGCCGGCCACCGCTTCGGCGATCAGCGCGTCGAGCACCGGGTCACCGAACTGCTTCCACCAGGCGAGGTCGCCGAGGTCGGCTAAGTCGCGCGCGGTGGGGTCGGTCTCGCGGTAGGACGTCGGCGCCTGAACCGGCGGACGGGAATAATCAGGTCCGACCACCATGCAGCCGCTCAGGCTCACACTCAGGCCTGCGATCACGGCCAGGCACAGGCTGGACAGTTTCAGAGCAAGGCGCATCTCACTCGTCCTTGTCGCGAGACGCCGGGAGATGGGGTGTTTGCCCGTCATCGGCTGAGCCTGTCACCGCGGCTGGCGATGCGCGCCTGGACAGCTTGTCGAAGAGCAGGAAAAAAAGCGGCACGAAGAGCAGGGCGAGCGTGCTGGCGCCGATCATGCCGCCGATGATTCCGGTGCCCAGCGAATGGCGTGAATTCGCGCCGGCACCCACCGAAATCGCCAGCGGCACGCAGCCGAAGATGAAGGCAAGCGAGGTCATGATGATCGGGCGCAGCCTCAGCTCGCCGGCCTCCACCGCGGCCTCG
>CAIKZV010000533.1 GCA_903831925.1 uncultured Burkholderiales bacterium | reverse complement strand
GCGGCGTCGAGATCGAATCGGCGGTGGCCGACGGCCCGCAATCGGTGATCCTCAAGCAGGTGACCTTCGGGATCGCGGTGCGCATGGCGGTGATGAGCATTCTGGCGGGTGGCCGATGAAGATCACGATCAGCAATGGGCGTCTCGTTGATGCGGCCAGCGGGCTTGATCGCATCGGCCATCTTCATGTGGACGATGGACGCATCCTCGGGTTCGACGCACCGCCTTCGGGCTTCGTTGCCGATCGGGTGATCGATGCCAGCGGGCTGGTGGTCTGCCCGGGCCTCATCGATCTGTCGGCGCGGCTGCGCGAGCCGGGTTTTGAATACAAGGCCACGCTCGAGTCTGAAATGCAGGCCGCACTCGCCGGTGGTGTCACCAGCCTGGTCTGTCCGCCGGATACCGACCCGGTGCTCGATGAGCCAGGTCTGGTCGAGATGCTCAAGCATCGGGCCCGCAATCTCGATCAGGCGCATCTCTATCCGCTGGGTGCGCTCACCGTGGGTCTGAAGGGCGAAGTGCTCACCGAGATGGCTGAGCTGGCTGAGGCCGGTTGCGTGGGGTTTTCGCAGGCCAATGAGGCGCTGGTCGATACCCAGGTCATGGCGCGCGCGATGCAGTACGCACGCAGCTTTGGTTTTACGGTCTGGCTGCGACCCCAGGACGCGTTTCTGGCGCGCGGCGGTGTGGCGCACAGCGGGCCGGTCTCCGGGCGGCTGGGCCTGTCGGGCGTGCCGGTCAGTGCCGAGACGGTGGCCTTGCACACCATCTTCGAGCTGATCCGAAGCAACGGCTGCCGGGTCCATCTGTGCCGGCTGTCGTCGGCCGCGGGTGTCGAGCTGGTGCGATTGGCCAAGCGCGAAGGTCTGCCGGTGACCGCCGATGTGGCGGTCCATCATCTGCATCTGACCGATGTCGATATCGGCTACTTCGATACCTCGTGCCGGGTCGAGCCGCCGTTTCGCTCGCAGCGCGATCGCGAGGCGCTGGGTGCGGCGCTGGCCGACGGCACGATCGATGCGGTCTGCTCCGATCACACGCCGGTCGACGACGACGCCAAGCTCTTGCCCTTCGGCGAGGCCGAGCCGGGTGTCACCGGGCTTGAGCTGCTGCTGCCGCTGGCACTGTCCTGGGCGCAGCGTGCCGGTGTGCCGATGGCCACCGCGATTGCGCGCATGACCACCGACGCTGCGCGCATCGCCGGCTGCGAGGGCGGCAGTCTGGCGATCGGCTCGATTGCCGATGTCTGCCTGTTCGATCCGCAAGCGCACTGGGTGGTGTCGCCCGCGACCTTGCTCAGCCAGGGCCATCACACGCCGTTTGCGCAGCGCGAGCTGCAGGGACGGGTGCGCGCGACCCTGGTCGGCGGGCGCGTGGCGTTTGGTTGAGGCCGGGCTCGCGATGCGCCGTGCGTCTGCGATGAGCCGCGTGACTGCGATGAGCGTCGGCTGATTCCGTGCGTCGTCTTTACAGAATTCCTGCGCTGATCGCGCTGCTGCTGGGCGGCCTGGCCACGGTCTTCGGTGTGTTTCCATTGGTGGGCGATGCGAGGC
>CAIKZV010000532.1 GCA_903831925.1 uncultured Burkholderiales bacterium | reverse complement strand
GCCGGGCCAGGTCGCGCTCCTTCCTGGAGGAGGCAAGCTCGACGTCGCTGGTCACATCCCGCAGCATGGCCATGACCGTCGTCTGGCGCTTGTCAGCATGATGACTGACCACCGTGCTGAATCGAAGCTTGCGACGTGCTCCGTCTGATCGCGTGATCCACAGCGCGATATCCATTCGCCTGCGTTCCAGGACCGCATTGGCCAAACCCCGCCGAATTTTGGCGTGATGGCGTGTATCGAAACGATCGAGCAAGACGGTAATCGGGCAACCGTGACCGAGGTGGGGCAAATCGAGGATCCGTTCAGCGGCCCGATCAAGTTCGCACACCGCCTGGCTGATCTGCCAACGCACAATGCCGATCGCACCGACCTCTGTCGCCACCGACAGCTGATCGGAGACCTCGGATTCAACCGACTGGCTCTCGATCAGGCTGGTGATGTCGGTCAGCGTCGACATGACGCCGGTCAGACTGCCGTCGTCAGACAAGCTGATCGGGCGCGCTTCGACGCTGACCCAGACAAGCTCGCCGCCGGGATGCCTCAAGCCCAGCACATGGCCGATGACCGGAAGGCCGGTGCGCCTGACCAATTCATTCGGCCGGTCTGTGATCGGCAATTCGCTGCCGTCGGTACGAAGCAAGCGCAGCCCGCCGCTGCGGTCCGCTCTGCCTGATTGAACGGAAGCGTCTGCAGACTGGCCGCTCACCCCGATCATGGTCAACGCCGCGGGGTTGGCGCTGACCATTGATCCATCACTGGCCCAGATGATGACGCCCATCGCCAGCGACTCGATGATCCGCACGGCAAGCGCCGGATCGAACGCGTTGGCTCCGAAGTCAGGCTTAGTGACTAAGTTCATCGTGTCGAGAATGTGTCTCGACAGGGCGCCAGTCAATCGCTCTTAAGGATGCTTGCAGCAAGGATTGTTTGAGCGCGGCCCCGCTGGCAAACGGTCGCCACCGTCGATGAGCCTGACGATTCGGGGGCGAAGCGGCCGCTCAGCCCTCGCTTCGGATGTTGCGTTCGCGAATCACCACCGCCCAGCGTTCGGTCTCACTGCGCAACAGGGCATCGAATTCTTCTGCCGAGCCGGGCGTGATCTGTGTGCCCAGCTTGTCGAGCCGCGCGATGACTTCGGGCGTGCCAAGCGCCGCCAGGACCTCGTCCGACAGGCGTCTGATGATCGGCCTGGGTGTGCTTGCTGGCGCCAGCAGCCCATACCAGGGCAGGAACATCGCCGATGCAAAACCCGCTTCGCCGATCGTCGGAACATCAGGCAATTCGCTCCAGCGCTTGGGCGCGCTGATAGCAAGCGCTCGCAGCCGGCCCTCCCGGACATGGGGAAGCGCCAGGGCAGCGGTCAGGACACCGAACTGCACCTGCCCGCTCGCAAGGTCGGGAATCATCTGCGGCTGACCCGGATAGCGGACATTGTTCAACTGCAGACCGGTGCTCGAAAAAAAGAGCTCCTGGCCGAGATGATTCGAGGTGCCCACACCCGGGTTCGACACATTGATCTGCCCCGGTCTGGCCTTGGCGTACTCGACAAACTCCCGAAGGGTCTTGACCGGGACTGACGGCGACACCACGAACAGGTTCGGCGGAGCGCCAATCAGGCCGACTCCTACGAAATCAAAGGTCTTGAACCGAGTCGACGACGACAGCAGCGGCTGGGTGACCGTCGCCGGCGAGCCGGTGAGCAGGGTATAGCCATCGGGCGCCGCGCGCGCCACAGCCTCGGTGCCGATGTTGCCATTGGCGCCAGGCCGATCATCGATGACGAAGGGCTGCTTGAAGACGGTGGTCAGCCGGTCGGTGACCGCGCGAGTGACCAGATCGACGACACCGCCTGCAGGAAAGGGCACCACGACCTTGACCGGCCTGGAAGGCCAGGCCTCCTGCGCCACGGTCATGCCGGGCAGCAGGCTTGCCGGCAGGATCACTGATCCGGCGAGCAGGCGCCGGCGACCCTGGTCCGGCGTCAGAGGCGGATGGGCAGCCCCGATCGTTGCCTGCGCCAATGCGGTCGGTTCGCGTTGCGACATCAGGCAGCCTGGCGCGCAGGCACCGCAAGACCAAGCCGGGCGCGTGCCGCATCGTATTGCCGGGTCAGGCGCTCGACCAGCTCGCCTGCGGTCGGGATGTCATGCAGCGTGCCGATGCCCTGGCCGCAGCCCCAGATGTCACGCCATGCCTTGCTCTTGCCACTGCCGCCCGAACCGAACTGCATCTTGCTCGGATCGCTCTCCGGAAGGTTGTCCGGGTCGAGGCCGGCGGCCACGATCGACGGGCGCAGATAGTTGCCATGCACCCCGGTGAAAAGATTGGTGTAGACGATGTCGCCGGCAGACGCATCCACAATCGCTGACTTGTAACCCTCGGCTGCATTCGCTTCGCGTGTCGCGATGAAGGCCGACCCGATATAGCCGAAGTCGGCACCCATGGCTTCGGCTGCGAGTACCGATTCGCCCGAGGCGATCGAACCCGACAGCGCGATCGGACCCTTGAACCATTCGCGGGTCTCCTGGACCAGCGCAAAGGGTGACTGCACGCCGGCATGGCCGCCTGCACCCGACGCGACCAGGATCAGTCCGTCGGCGCCTTTCTCGATGGCCTTGTGCGCGAACTTCTGATTGATCACGTCATGCAGCACCATGCCGCCATAAGAGTGCACCGCATCGTTGAGGTCGTCGCGCGCACCCAGCGAGGTGATGACCAGCGGCACCTTGTATTTCACACACACCGCAAGGTCGTGTTCGAGCCGATCATTCGATTTATGCACGATCTGATTGACCGCATAGGGCGCGGCCGGGCGCTCGGGATGCAAGCGGTTGTATTCGTCGAGTTCGGTATTGATACGGATCAGCCACTGCTCGAGCATTTCGGCCGGTCGCGCGTTGAGTGCCGGAAAGGAGCCCACGATGCCCGCCTTGCACTGCGCGATGACCAGGTCGGGGGTCGAGATGATGAAGAGCGGCGAGCCGATCACGGGGATGGTCAGGCGGCGCTTGAGTTCTTGCAGGGTCATGGTCCGGTCTCCTCTTTCTGAAACTTGAAGGCGACAGGATACACGGCCGATTCTGGGCTTTCGCCTGACGCAGAAGGTAGACTTTCGGACCGAAATGCAAAGGGGAAAAAAATGAAAGCCGTTCTCT
>CAIKZV010000531.1 GCA_903831925.1 uncultured Burkholderiales bacterium | reverse complement strand
GGCCTGCCTTGGCACTGGCGCGCACCATCTGTTCGGCCATGCCGCGACCCACGCGTTGCCCGTCGGTGCTTTCATCGGCGGTGACCCGATAGCGAGCCCGCAGCAGCTGAAAATTGAGCGAATCGGTGCGTTGGCGGTAGCGGGCAGTCTGAAGACGGCCTTGCAGATCGGCGATTCGCTCGCCGGTCACCGGATGGGTGCGCAGATAGGCCGGCGCATTCGACTCGTAAAAACGCGACGACTGCTGCAGCCGATTGAAGAAGGACACCATCCCCTGCAGATCAAAATCGCTCTGACGCAGGATATCGAACCCGACCCGGTCAGCCTCGCGCTCGGAATCGCGCGAGAAAGCCAGCATGTTCTGACGGGCGACCTGATCGCCAAGCATGATGCCGCCCATCGCCGCCTGTGGATTGGAGCGGGCCGCGAGCAAGGCAAGGGCCATGGCCGCCATTGACATCACCGACGCCTGCTTTTGCTGTGCGAGCATCCGCGCGATGTGCCGCTGGGTCACATGGCCGATCTCGTGCGCCAGCACCGAAGCGATTTCCGACTCGGTTTCGGCAGCCATCAGCAGACCGACATGGACACCGATGAAACCGCCCGGCAAGGCAAAGGCATTGATCGACGGATCATCGATTGCGAAGAGCTCGAAGGACAGCCCACCGGCGGCCGGCGTGGCGAGCAGGGGCAGCACGAGCTGATTGAGGTAGTCGACCAGTTCGGCGTCGTCGAGATAGGCCGGATCGCGGCGGATCTGCCGCATGATGGTCTCACCGAGCCTGCGCTCTGCCGCAGCCGACAGTTCGTCGCCCGATGCGGCGCCCAGCTTGGGCAGGTTTTCAAACTGAGCCGTCGACGACACCGGCGCGATCGTGAGCAACACAGCCAGCACCACACTCAACGCGGACGCAGGCCAGCGCTGGGGCTTGGAACGGATCGGGTCGACCATGTTGCTATGATAGGCGAGCCATGCCTAAGCCCTCAGCGCCCACGCCGCCATCGATCTCCCCATTGACGCATTTCGACGCCACAGGTCAGGCGCATATGGTCGATGTCGGCAGCAAAGCCATTACCCAGCGGCGCGCGATCGCGCAGGGCCGCATCCTGATGCAGCCGGCCACGCTTGAGCTGGTGCGCGCCGGCAATGCAAAAAAGGGCGATGTCCTGGGCATTGCCCGCATTGCCGCGATTCAGGGCGCCAAGCGCACTGCCGACCTGATCCCGCTGTGCCACCCGATCGCGCTCACGCGCGTAGCGGTCGAGCTCTCGATTGATGAGGCCGGCTGTGCCGTGGTGTGTTCGGCAACCGTCGAATGCGAAGGCCGCACCGGTGTCGAGATGGAGGCGCTCACTGCGGTTCAGGTCGGCCTGCTCACGGTCTACGACATGCTCAAGGCCACCGATCGCGGCATGACCATCAACGATGTGAAACTGCTGGAAAAGCACGGCGGCAAGAGCGGCAGCTGGCTGGCCGACTGAGCCTGCACGACCAACGCCAGCCGGCAAAACGGCTGACTCGACGGTCAGCCCGCCAGCACACCCAGCCGCCTGAGCGACGCGATCTCCTCGATCGAATAGCCGCTGCCGAGCAGCACCGCCTCGGTGTGCTGACCGACTCGCGTGGGCGCCGGCACCGGCGCGACGCTGGCGGCAGCGCCCAGCCCGATCGGGTTGTTCACCGTCATGCCTGAACCATCGGCAAAGGGCACGAGCACGCCGCTGGCCAGCAGCTGCGCGTCATGCGGCAGATCGTGGACCGTGCTGATCGGAGCGTGGGTGATGCCGTCGCGCTCGAACAGCTGACACCACTCATCGCGGTTGCGCATGAGAAAGGCTTCGTCGAACACCGCAATCAGGGCAGCATTGTTGGCATGGCGGGCGGCCTGACTGACATAGCGCGGATCGTCGATGAGGGCGTCCTTCCCCAGCAAGCGGCACAGCACCGGGTACTGCCGATCATTGAGGACCGCAAGGTTGAGCCAGAGGTCGTCGCGACAGCGATAGACATTGGAAAGCGGATTGGGGTTGTGGGTGCGCGGCTGACGATCAGGAATGCTGATGCCGGCGAGCGCCGCCTGCGTCAACACGCTGTTGGCCCATAACCCATTGGCAATCAGCGATGAGCTCACCAGCCCGCCGCGCCCGGTGCGCTCACGGCGATACAGCGCGGTGGCAATCGCCGCATAGAGCGAGACCGCGGTCGGATGGTCGCCCATCGCAATCACCGAGCGGCTCGGCGGCGAACTGTGCTCGGGCTTGACCAAGTCCATCAGACCCGAGCGTGCCCAGTAGGCGGTGCTGTCGAAACCGGTCTTTTCGGCCTCCGGGCCGGTCTCGCCATAGGCGGTGAGCGAGGCATAGATCAGGCGCCGGTTGATCGGTGCCAGGGTGTCGACATCGATCTTCAGACGCTTGCGTGCGCCCAGCGGAAAATTGGTGACGAAGACATCGGCCTGGCGCACCAGCCGGTAGAGCACCGCCAGGCCCTCGGGATGCTTGAGATCGATTGCCAGACTTCGCTTGTTGCGCGAATCGAGCTCCCAGGGATAGGTTTCGCCGGGCAGCAGCGTGCGATAGGGATCGCCCTCGAGCGGCTCGATCTTGATCACCTCGGCACCGAAGTCCGACAGGATGGTGGCCGCTGCCGGCCCGGCCACGAAGCTTGCGCAATCGATGACCTTCAGGCCCTCGAAGGGCGGTGCCTCGGATGAATCGCTCATCGCCATGCGAAGGTCGGCTGTTCGAGCTCGTGAACCCGGGTCTGGCGGCCGGCGATCAGCTCACGAAACTGATAGAGCACCGCGGCCGTCGGTGCATGGATGCGATCGTCGTTGATGCGCAAACGCACCACCGGCCGGTCGCTCTCGGGGATGGTCACGAAATCGACCGCATCGTGCGCAAGAATCTGCTCGAGTCCGATGCGATGGATGGCGGCCACCTCGTCGGGGTTGGCCACCATGCTGGCGTTTGCACCCGCCCAGACCACCACCGGCGTGATGAGATAGCCGGAGCGCGTCGGATAGTCGTCGAGCAGACCGAGGACCGCCTCATCG
>CAIKZV010000530.1 GCA_903831925.1 uncultured Burkholderiales bacterium | reverse complement strand
CTGCGCGCGCTCGTCGCCGACCCGGGTCTGCAACAGGAGCTGCGCGCTTTCGCAAGCTTGCTGGGCGGCGGCGGCCTGGCGCTGCGCAAGCTCGCCACCGAACTCGAGGCGGTGCTGGCCACCGTGCCTGCCGGGTTATCAGCCGACGATACGGGCATCGCCGATACGGGCATCGACGACACACTGCGTGTGCTGGCGCACCGCGAATGGTTCGACGCACTGCATGACAGCTTGCTCACGAAAACCTCGCCAAAGCCGCGGGCCTGGAAGACGACCGTCGAGTTTCGCGATCGTCTCGCCAGCCAGGCGGCCGCCGGTCAGGGCGACGACGAGCCGGCACTGCAGGCCCGCTGGGTGGCGCTGGCCGAGCGGGTACTGGCGGCGGGGCAGTTGCTGCGCGAGTGGCCGGGCGTTGCGCTCAACGCCCGCATGATGCGCTGCGGCGCCGAGCTGATGGTGGTCTACCGGCAGATCAAGCGCGCCCGTGGCGTGATCGATTTCGCCGATCTCGAATCCAATGCCTATCGCCTGATGCGCGATCCCGGCACAGCCGCCTATGTCCAGTGCCGCCTCGACCGGCGCTATCGGCATCTGCTCTTCGATGAGTTTCAGGACACCAGCAGCCTGCAGTGGCGGCTGCTCGCCGACTGGCTGCAGGCCTATGCCGGCGCCGGCGATCGTCCCTCGGTCTTCGTGGTGGGCGATCCGCGTCAGTCGATCTATCGGTTCCGGCGCGCCGAGGCGCGGGTGTTCATGGCGGCGACGCGGCTGCTTGATGAGGGCTTCGATTCGCTCGAGATCGGCACCGACACCACACGGCGCAATGCCCCGGCGATTGTCGAGGTGCTCAACCGCTGCCTGCCGCCGGTCATGGCGCACTACCGTCATCAGGCCACGCTCGCCCAGACCGGCCAGGGTCTCTTCTGGCGACTGCCGCGGGTGCAGGTCGACGCCCCAGGTGCGGTCGCTGCCGTCGAGGAGCCCTTCGACTGGCTCGAGTCGCCGCGCGACGACGAGACCCCGCTGCGACATCGCGAAGGTGTGCAAATTGCACATGCGATCAAGGCCGCTCGCCTCGAGCTGGCCCGACAGGGCAAGGCCGTGCCATTTCGCGAGATTTTCGTGCTCGCCCGTTCTCGGACCGGATTCGAAGCCTACGAGCGCGCCCTGCGCGAGGCCGGGCTGCCGGTTCAGTCCGATCGCAGCGGCGGTCTGCTTCGCACCCTCGAGGGCGACGATCTGCGCGCACTGCTGACCTTCGTGCGCCGTCCGCTCGATGATCTGGCGCTGGCGCAGGTGCTGGCATCGCCGCTGATCGGGCTCGACACCGATGCGCTCGGATGGCTGGCCGCGCATGCCCGGCGGACCGGCCGACACTGGTGGTCGTGTCTGAAGGCCCTTGCGCTTGGCGCTCGCGCCGGTGCCGGTGCCGGTGCTGATAGGGACTTGGACCGGGACACAGAAAGGGACACAGAAAGGGACATCGCCGCGACCGCGCCAACGCCCGCAGACCTTGGCGCCGGCATCGCGCCTTTCGATGCGGTCGCGCTTGCCCGGCGCCTGGCCGGCTGGATCGATGCCGCTGCGCGTTTGCCGGTGCATGACTTTCTGGATGCCGCGCTGGCGCAGGCCGACGCCTTTGCCCGCTATCCGGCCGCGGTTGCGCCCGCCCAGCGAGAAGTCGCCTATGCCAATCTGTGCGCGATGCTGGGCCTGGCGCTCGATGTGGATGCTGGTCGTTATCCGAGTCTGGCGGGCTTTCTGGCCCGATTGCGCAGCTTCGATTCGCTCGAAGACCGCGAAGGTCCGAGCGAGGGGCGCAGCGACACCGTCGACGCGATCCGGCTCATGACGATTCATGCCTGCAAGGGTCTTGAAGCCGATCTGGTGGTGCTCGCCGATGCCCATCGCCGCACCCGCTCCGACCAGGCGGGCCTGTTCATCGACTGGCCGCCGGAGGCGCTGCGGCCCGACCATCTGTCCTTTCTCTTCAACGCCGGCCTGCGCGGATCGTCGCGCGAGCAAAGTCTTGCGCGTGACAACGAGCTTCGCGAACTCGAGGACCGCAACCTTCTGTATGTGGCGCTCACCCGCGCACGGCGCGGTGTGATTGTGTCAGGGGCGCTTGCGCCCAGATCGCCTTCGCAGTCCTGGTACACCATACTCGACGGCGTCGATGCCCCTGCGCTGACCGATCCGACTGATCAATCCGCAGTCGATGCCGCAGTCGATGCCGCGGACCCCCGCGCGGGCGAAGCTGCTTTCGCCCTGCGACTGCCCGATCTGTATCGCCTCGATATCGGCGAGCGGCGCGGCAGCGAGGAAGGCGCCGGCGTCGATCCGGCAGGCAGTCAACTTGCCACCGAACTGGGCAAGGCCCTGCATCGGGCGCTCGAGCTGCTGCCCGGCAGCAGCGGTTGGCCGGGTCTCGATGAGGACGCGGTACTCGAGGCCCTACTGGCCTTCGAGCTTGACGATACACCGCGTCGATCGACGCTTCGCCCGGCTCGGCGGGTGCTGGCGCTGCCCGCGCTCGCGCCGGCCTGGCGCAGCGAGCGGGCGGCCAGTGAGCTCGAGATTCTCGATGGGCAGGGACAGGCCAGGCGGATCGACCGCCTGGCGCGGGTCGACGATGAGCTCTGGGTCATCGACTACAAGTGGTCGGTCGACGCCGAACGGCGCCCAGGCTACGTCGCCCAGCTGGCTGACTACCGTCTGCTGATCGGTCAGCTCGAGCCTGCGCCATTCAATGCGCCCGGCCCGGTCCGCACGGTTCTGGTCGATGCTTTGGCCGGCACGGTCGAGTTTGATGTCGATCTCTGAGCGTCCCGAGTTGCTGCACAGGCCACCGGAGCCCGATCCCGCCCGACTGATACAATCGGGACGGACGGGCCTCCTCGCATTCCGGTGTGGTCCACCTGGTCAGGTCCGGAAGGAAGCAGCCAATGCCGCTTCCCGGAAGTGCCGAGGGTCAGGCTCGTCCACCTCCCAACTCGTTTGCCTGTCGCTCAGGCTGACGACTTCCGGTTGATCCAGCGCCTGCATCTGTCATGCCCACCGCGATGGCCACAGCCAATCCTCCCGTCAATGACTCAGCCAAGCCGCATCAGGCGCTCGCCCGAACCTGGCGGCCTCGCGATTTTCAGTCGCTCGTCGGGCAGGAGCATGTGGTTCGCGCACTCAGCCACGCGCTCGACACCGGCCGGCTGCATCACGCCTATCTCTTTACCGGGACGCGCGGCGTCGGCAAGACTACGGTCTCGCGCATTCTTGCGCGTGCGCTCAATTGCGAAACCGGCGTCAGCTCGCGGCCCTGCGGCCAGTGCGGTGCCTGCGTCGCAATCGAGCAGGGTCGGTTTCCCGACTATGTCGAGATGGATGCCGCCTCCAATCGGGGTGTCGAGGAAATGGCCCAGCTGCTTGAGCAGGTGGTCTATTCGCCGGTCTCGGGGCGCTACAAGGTCTACATGATCGACGAGGTCCACATGCTCAGCGGGCATGCCTTCAATGCGATGCTCAAGACGCTTGAAGAGCCGCCCGCCCATGTGGTGTTCATCCTGGCGACCACCGATCCGCGCAAGGTGCCGGTGACCGTGCTGTCGCGCTGCCTGCAGTTCAACCTCAAGAACCTGCCCCCGGCGCTGATCGCGCGGCATCTGGCCACTGTGCTCGAAGCCGAGTCGGTGCCCTTCGAGCCGGCCGCGCTCGCCCAGATCGGACGCGCCGCCGCCGGCAGCATGCGCGACGCCCTGTCGCTGCTCGATCAGGCGATTGCTCATGGCGGTGGTCGTATCGAAGACAGTGCGGTCCGCGAGATGCTCGGTGTGGTCGATCGCCGTGATCTCGAGCGACTGCTCGAGGCGCTGGTCGCCGGCGACGGTCGGGCCCTGGTCGAGCTGGCCGATGACATGCTCTCGGGCAATGCGCCCTTTGAGCGTGCGCTGCTCGATTTTGCCGCGCTACTGCAGCGCATTGCGCTGGCCCAGGTCGGTGCGATCACGGCCGATGACGAGGACGGTTCAGTGGCCCTCGCCTGGGCATCGCGCGTCGATGCGCTCGAACTGCAGGTCTGGTACCAGATTGCGATTCATGGCGCCCGCGACCTGCCGCTCGCGCCCGATGCCCATGCCGGTTTTTCGATGGTGCTGTTGCGACTGCTCGCTTTTCGGCCCGAATCCGACATCGGCGCGGCGCCGCAGCCGGCGCTCGCGCGGCCTGCGGTGCCGATTGCTGCGGCGCCGCTTGCCCGGGGGCCTGCTGCACAAAGTCTTGCCGCAAGCCTTGCACCAAGTGTCGCCTCGCGCGCCCCCGTAAGGCCGGCCGCTGCCGCGCTCGAATCACCCGTCGCGGCACCGGCGCCATCAACAGCGTCATCACCGGCAGGGTCACCGGCACCATCAGCCCCGCCCGCAATCTCGATATCGCCTGCCTTGCCTGTGACCGCCGCAGCAACGCCCTTCGACGGCGACTGGACCTCGCTTGCCGCCGCGGTCACCGCCGGCCTGCAGGGTCGCGCCGGTCTGGTCGGCCAGTTCATGCAGCAAAGCGAACTGCTTGGCTTTGACACCGCCACCGACACCTTCTCGCTGCGCGTGCCGGTCAAGCCGCTGGCCGAACCGGCGCTGCTGGGCAAGGTTCGCGATCGCCTGGCCCAGCATTTCGGTCGACCGATGAAAGTGACGGTCGAAGTCGGTACGGTGCGCGGCACGACGGTTGCCGCCGTACGCAACCGCGAACAGGCCCAGGCCAATGCCCAGGCCCATGCCAACATTGAAGGCGATGCCTTCGTTCAGACCCTGCTCACCTCATTCGACGGTACGATCCTGCCCGAATCGATCCAGCCGCTCGGACCCACCGGAGATCCCACACCATGATGAAGAACCAGCTTGCCGGCCTCATGAAGCAGGCCCAGCAGATGCAGGACAACCTCAAGAAGGCCCAGGAGCAGCTCTCTGGCGTCGAGGTTGAAGGCCAGTCCGGCGCCGGCCTGGTCAAGGTCGTCATGACCTGCCGCAACGAGGTCAAGCGGGTCTCCATCGATCCCAGCCTGATGGGTGAAGACAAGGACATGCTCGAGGATCTGGTCGTGGCAGCCTTCAACGACACGCTGCGCCGCGCCGAGCAGACCGCCTCCGAGCGCATGGGATCGGTCACGCAGGGCTTGCCCCTGCCGCCCGGTTTCAAGCTGCCGTTCTGAGCCGACCGACTTGGCCGCGCATCAGCCTGCTGCCCTCGATGCGCTGATTGCCGCATTTCGTCGCTTGCCCGGCGTGGGGCCTCGCACCGCTCAGCGCTATGTGCATCACCTCCTGCAAAACGATCCGGAGGCGGCCGGCGCGATCGCGCAGGCCCTCACAACGGCCGCGGCCAGCATCCGCCACTGCCAGCGCTGCAATACCTTCAGCGATACCGATCTGTGCGAGACCTGCGCCTCCTCGCGGCGCGATCCGACGCAGTTGTGCGTGGTCGAGACCCCGGCCGATCAGCTCACCCTCGAGCAGACCCTGGCCTTCAATGGCCTGTATTTCGTTCTCATGGGGCGCCTGTCGCCGCTTGATGGCATCGGTCCCAACGAAATCCATTTCGATCGGCTCCTGGCGCGCGCCACCGACGGCACCGTCACCGAAGTCATCCTTGCGACCAATTTCACCCGCGAAGGCGAGGCGACCGCCCATTACCTCGGCGAGATGCTGCGCGCCCGCGGTCTGACCGTGTCGCGCCTGGCGCGCGGTGTGCCGATGGGTGGTGAGCTCGAATATGTCGATGCCGCCACGGTCGCGCAGGCATTGCGTGACCGGCGCAGCGTCGAATGACCACACCAGCCTTGGGTCGCCTCTGATCGCAGCCCCGACACCTTCCTGTCCCCTTTTTCTTTTCTCCCCCTCCCTTTGACCGGCTCACCATGAAAATCACCCTTGCCTACTGGATTCTGCTGATCTCCTTTTTCCTGCCGTCGGTGTGCGCGGGCATCGCCAAAGGCGGTCGCCGTGACTACGACAATGCCAATCCGCGCGACTGGGAGACCAAACTCGGCGGCCATCGCGCCCGCGCGGTGGCCGCCATGAACAACACCTTCGAGGCGCTCCCCTTCTTTGCCGCAGCCGTGATCGTCGCGCATCAGATGGGCGCGGCCCAGGGGCGGCTCGACATGCTGGCGGTCGCATGGCTGGTGCTGCGTGCGGTCTATATCGCGCTCTATGTCGGCAACAAGCCGCCGATCCGCTCGCTGGTCTGGATGGCGGGCGTTGTCGTGACCGTCTGGATTTTCCTGCTGGGTGCCTGATTCCCGCCGGGATTGCCGGCAAGACTCAACACAGCCCGATGCGGTAATCTGCCGCGACCCGCTCAAGTCGAGGAGACACCATGAATCGCCGCCATCACGTCGCCGCACTCTTTGCCATCTCCGCGCTTGCCTTGTGGGCCGGGGGTCGCGATGCGGCTGCTCAGTCGCTTGAAAAGCCCAAGGTCACGATCGCGGTCGGCGGGAAGGCCTCGATCTACTACCTGCCGCTGACCATCGCCGAGCAGAAGGGTTACTTCAAGGATGAAGGCCTGAATGTCGAGATCGTCGATTTCGCCGGCGGCTCGCAGTCGCTGCGTGCGGTGGTCGGCGGCTCGGCCGATGTGGTCTCGGGCGCCTTCGAGCACACCATCAATCTGCAGGCGAGCAAGCAGTATTTCCGTGCCTTCGTCCTGCAGGGCCGCGCACCGGCGATTGCCGTCGGCATTGCGACCGCCAAGGCCGGCGCCTATCGCAGTCCGGCCGACCTCAAAGGCATGAAGATCGGCGTCTCGGCGCCGGGTTCATCCACCAATATGGTGGCCAACTATGTGCTGGCCAAAGGCGGTCTCAAGCCTTCTGATGTGTCCTTCGTCGGTGTCGGAACCGCCTCGGGTGCGCTGGCCGCGCTGCGCAGTGGTCAGATCGATGCGATCTCGAATGTCGATCCGGTCATGACCATGCTGGAGCAGAAAGGCGATGTGAAGATCATCGCCGACACCCGCACGCTCAAGGGCACTCAGCAGCTCTTCGGCGGACCGATGCCGGCAGCCAGTCTGTATGCCCCGGAAGAGTTCATCACCAAAAATCCCAAGACCGTGCAGGCCCTGACCAATGCGATGGTCAGGGCGCTGAAGTGGCTGCAGACCGCCGGCCCGAGCGACATCATCAAGACCGTACCCGAGGCCTATCTGCTTGGCGACCGGGCGCTCTATCTCGCGTCCTTCAATGCAGTGCGCGATGCGATCTCGCCCGACGGCCTGATCAGCGATGCCAGCGTCAAGATCAGTCTGGCCGCGCTGGCCAGCTTCAACGACAAGATCCGCCCCGAGCAGATCGACCTGACGCGCACCTATACCAACGACTTCGTCAGGAAAGCCCAGGCCATTACGCGCTGAATGACCCGCTGAAATTACCCGTTGAGCTGCGCAAGCGCGACCTGTCCATGAGTGATACCGCCGCCCTCGATCTTGCCGACGTCGCCTGCACTTTCATTTCGCGCGACTCGCCACAGGGCCGCTATACCGCGGTGGCCGACGTCAGCCTCAAGGTCGGTGCCGGTGAATTCGTGTCGGTGGTCGGGCCGACCGGCTGTGGCAAGTCCACCCTGCTCAATGTCGCAGCCGGCCTGCTCGAGCCCTCGCGGGGCTCGGTCAAGGTCTTCGGTGAGCCCCTGGTCGGCCTCAATCGGCGCGCCGGCTACATGTTCCAGACCGAGTCGCTGATGCCCTGGCGCAGCGCGCTCGACAATGTCTGTGCGGGGCTCGAGTTTCGCGGTGTGCCCACCCCCGAGGCACGCGAGCAGGCGGCCGACTGGTTGCGGCGCGTGGGGCTGGGCGGATTCGGCGACCGGTTTCCGCACCAGTTGTCGGGCGGCATGCGCAAACGCACGGCGCTGGCGCAGACCCTCATCCTCGACCCGGATATCGTGCTGATGGACGAGCCCTTCTCCGCGCTCGACATCCAGACCCGCCAGCTGATGGAAAACGAACTGCTCGAGCTGTGGGCCGCGCGCCGCAAGGCCGTGCTCTTCATCACCCACGATCTCTACGAAGCGATCGCCCTGTCTGATCGCGTGGTGGTCATGTCGGCAGGTCCGGCGAGTCATCCGATCGGCGAATTCCTGATCGACCTGCCGCGTCCGCGCGATGTCGCCGAGATCCGGTCGCTGCCGCGTTTTGCCCGGCTGCATGCCGACATCTGGGCGGTCCTGAAGGAAGAGGTGCTGCGCGGCTATGCGCAGCAGCAACTCGCCGGCTGATGTCCTGATTCTCCGACTCCCCCGATCCGATGTCCAACCGACTCTCGACCACGACGCTGCGCCTGATCCAGGCCTTGCTGCTGCTTGCGCTGTTCGTCGCCTGGCATGTGCTCACCAGCCCCACGCTGCTGCCGCCGCTCTATTTCAACGACCCCAACCGGGCGGCCTTCTTTTTTGGCGAGCCGCTCAAGGTGCTCGCCCAGATTTTCAACTGGTTCAGCAGCGGCGAGATCTTTGTGCATCTCGGCTACACGCTCTTCGAGACCCTCATGGCCTTTGCGATCGGCACGGTGGCGGGTCTTGCCTGCGGCATGTGGCTGGCGCTCTCGCCCACCGCCTCGGCCATCTTCGATCCCTATGTCAAAGCGCTCAATTCGATGCCCCGGGTGATCCTCGCGCCGATCTTTTCGGTGTGGTTTGGGCTGGGCGTCTGGAGCAAGGTGGCGCTCGGCGTGACCCTGGTGTTTTTCATCGTTTTCTTCAATGTCTACCAGGGCGTTCGCGAGGTCAGCCCCAATGTGCTGGCAAGCGCGCGCATGCTCGGTGCCAGCCGCCGCGATCTGCTTCGCCATGTCTATCTGCCGAGTGCCATGAGCTGGGTCTTCTCGAGTCTGCACACCGCAGTGGGCCTGGCCTTCGTCGGCGCGGTGGTAGGCGAATACCTCGGATCGGCCAAGGGTGTCGGCTATCTCATCCTGCAGGCCGAAGGCACCTTCGACATCAACAGCGTCTTCGCCGGCATTCTGGTGCTGACGGTTTTCGCGCTGCTGCTCGATGCGCTGGTAGGCCTGGTCGAGCGCCGGCTCATGACCTGGCAGCCGCGCTCCGGCGAAACCGAGCGACTCTGACGACGCTCGCCGCCATTTGCACACCAACCTTCAACCGGACAATCCATGGACCTCGCCCAACTGCTCGGACTGATCGTGTTCCTGCTGATCGGATTCGGTGGCGGCTGGCTCTGGCAGGCTCGCCGGCGCGCTGCGGCACCCCGCGAGCTGGTGGTCAGAAGCTCGATCGATGAGCTGCGTGCCATTGGCGAACTCTCGGTCTTCAAGGCGGTGAGCAAGGATCTGATCACCCACAGCGACCACACCTTCGGCGAGTTCGGGCGCAAGTACCTCTCATGGGCTTTCACCAAGAAAAAGCTCGCGATGGTCTTCGAGTTCGAGATGGATTTCCGCTTCGACCTCAAGAGCGAGCAGTTCCGGATCGACACCATCACGCCGAGCGCCGATGTCGGTCCGCGCACCGGCACGCTGCAGGCGCCGCCGCTGGCCCGGATTTCATTGCCGCCCTGCAAGGTCGAGGTGTCGATCAAGGATCTGGCCTTCTACGACGAGCAGCGATCGAGGCTGCTGCCCTGGTTGCTGCCGGATCTGGTGCAGGGTTTCTTCGACGGGCGCTTTTCCGAAGACGACAAGAACCAGCTGATCGGTGCGGCGAGAGCCCATGCCATGGCGCAGGCGCAGGGCTTGGCCGAGCGCTATCGGGCGCAGGTCGAACGCTCTGCCTTCAATACCCTCGCGCTGCTGGTGCGTCCGCTGGGCTACTCGAATCTGGAGGTCCGCTTCGCGCCGAAGCAGGAGTTGTCGACCGATGTCGGCACCGCCTCGCTGACCCAGAGCGATCCGGTGGTCGCGATGCCTGCGCCTGCGGGCGAGACGCTGCTCACCGGCCGGGGGCGCGACGCATCGAGCTGAAGCTCGCGCACACGCTGTGCGCCGGATTGCCTTGGCATCGCCACGCCAGATCGGTCAAGCTTGCCTGAAGGATTCGCAGTCGGCCGCATGCTAAAATCTGAAGGTTTAGCCCTCCTTCGATTCAGCGCAGCGCCCCAGATCAGTGTCCGTTTTTTTGCGGGCATCTGCTCGCCGTGGGCGCACTAAGGCCCTTCAAGGCCCATCAGCAGGGGAGGGCGTCCAAGCCCAGGAGCTGTCCTTGCTGCCCCATCTGCCCCCCGCCGTCCTTGCGCTCGCTGACGGAACGGTTTTTCGCGGTCATTCGGTCGGTGCGCCAACACAGACCGTTGGTGAAGTGGTCTTCAATACCGCGCTCACCGGTTATCAGGAAATCCTGACCGACCCGAGCTATTGCCGCCAGATCGTCACGCTCACCTATCCCCATATCGGCAACTGCGGGGTCAATCCCGACGATGCCGAATCCACCCGCATCCATGCGGCCGGACTGGTCATCAAGGATCTTGCGCCGCTTCATTCGAACTTTCGCAGCACCATGACTCTGCCGGCCTATCTGCAGGGCCAGGGCATCCCGGCCATCGCCGGCATCGATACCCGACGCCTGACCCGGATCCTGCGTGAGGGCGGTGCCCAGGGCGGCTGCCTGCTCGCGGGTGCGCAGTACGGCGAGGCGCTCGACGAAGCGGCCGCCGTGATGGCCGCACGCGGCTTTCCCGGCCTGGCCGGCATGGATCTGGCCCGCGTGGTCAGCGTCGAGACCGCCTATCCCTGGCGTGAAGGCTCGTGGCGACTTGAGGGCGGTTCAATCAAGGACACCCTGGCCGATGGCCGACCCGCCCGCCGGGTGGTGGCCTTCGATTTCGGCGTCAAGCGAAACATCCTGCGGATGCTGGCCGATCGGGGCTGCGACCTCACCGTCGTGCCGGCCCAGACCTCGGCTCACGATGTGCTGGCACTCAAGCCCGACGGGGTGTTTCTCTCCAACGGTCCGGGCGACCCCGAGCCCTGCGACTATGCGATTGCAGCTGCGCGCGAACTCATCGACCGTGGCGTGCCCACCTTCGGCATCTGCCTGGGCCATCAGATCATGGGCCTGGCCTCGGGCGCTCGCACGCACAAGATGAAATTCGGCCATCACGGCGCCAATCATCCGGTGAAAGACCTCGATACCGGTCAGGTGCTGATCACCAGCCAGAATCACGGTTTTGCGGTCGATCCGGCCAGCCTGCCTGACAATCTGCGCATCACCCATGTCTCGCTCTTCGACCAGTCGATCCAGGGCCTCGCGCGCACCGATCGGCCGGCCTTCTGCTTTCAGGGGCATCCCGAGGCAAGCCCCGGTCCGCATGACATCGGCTACCTCTTCGACCGTTTCATCGGCCTGATGGAGACTGCATAACATGCCGCGCCGTACCGACATTTCCAGCATTCTCATTATCGGCGCCGGCCCGATCGTCATCGGCCAGGCCTGCGAATTCGACTATTCCGGTGCACAGGCCTGCAAGGCGCTGCGCGAAGAAGGCTTTCGGGTGATCCTGGTCAACAGCAATCCGGCCACGATCATGACCGACCCCAGCACGGCCGATGTCACCTACATCGAGCCAATCACCTGGCAGGTGGTCGAGCGCATCATCGACAAGGAGCGCCCTGACGCCATCCTGCCCACGATGGGAGGCCAGACCGCGCTCAACTGCGCACTCGATCTGCATCGCCATGGCGTGCTCGAGCGCTACGGCTGCGAGCTCATCGGCGCCTCGCCCGAGGCGATCGACAAGGCCGAAGACCGTCAGAAGTTCAAGGAAGCCATGACCCGCATCGGCCTGGGCTCGGCCCGCTCAGGCATTGCGCATTCGCTCGATGAGGCCTGGGCGGTGCAGCGCGTGCTCGGCTTTCCGTCGATCATCCGGCCGAGTTTCACGCTCGGCGGCACCGGCGGCGGTATCGCCTACAACGCCGAAGAATTCGAGACCATCTGCAAGCGCGGCCTCGAGGCCTCGCCCACCAGCGAACTGCTGATCGAGGAAAGCCTGATCGGCTGGAAAGAGTTCGAGATGGAGGTGGTTCGCGACCATCGCGACAACTGCATCATCGTCTGCTCGATCGAAAACCTCGACCCGATGGGTATCCACACCGGTGATTCGATCACCGTTGCGCCGGCGCAGACCCTGACCGACAAGGAATACCAGCTG